>NZ_CAUVXI010000132.1:2404-15499 GCF_963555845.1 Protofrankia sp. Cas8
GGGCTGCACCGTCCCCGCACGCTGCTCGGACAGCGGCTCAACGACGTGGTGCGCTCCACCCTGTCGGAGGTGGACGTGGTCGGCTTCTGCGTCCCGGCGAACGAGCCGGTGGGTCGCGGCGACCGGTTCATCGCCGACGAGCTCGCCCGCCTGCCCAAGCGGACGCCGGTGATCGCGATCGTCACCAAGACCGATCTGGTGTCCGACCGGGACGCGCTGGGGGCACAGCTGCTCGCGGTCTCCTCGCTCGCGGATTTCGCCGCGGTGATACCGGTCAGCGCCGTGTCGTCGTTCCAGGTAGGCGTGCTCGCTGATCTGCTGGTGGAACGGTTGCCGGCTGGTCCGCCGCTGTATCCGGACGGCGATCTGACCGACGAACCCGAGCAGGTGATGGTCGCCGAACTGGTGCGTGAGGCCGCGTTGGAGGGCGTGCGCGACGAGCTGCCGCACTCCCTGGCCGTCGTCGTGGAGGAGATGATCCCGCGCGAGGACCGACCCGCCGACCGCCCGCTGCTCGACGTCCATGTGAACGTCTACGTCGAGCGCCAGAGCCAGAAGGCGATCGTCATCGGTGCCAAGGGCGCGCGGCTCAAGGACGTCGGGACGCGGGCGCGCACCCAGATCGAGGCGCTGCTGGGGACGCCGGTCTTCCTGGACCTGCACGTCAAGGTCGCCAAAGACTGGCAGCGCGACCCCCGCCAGCTCCGCAAACTCGGTTTCTGAGTGCCAGTGCCCGGAGCGGCCCCATCCCCAACCCCAACCCCAACGATGTGATTCTGGTGCTGCTGGAGTAGCAGCAGAATCACATCCTTCGCCTGGCCCTGGGACCGCGGGTTTTGGGACCGCGGGTTCTGGGACCGCCGGCCCTGGAACCGTGAGCGTTGGGCACGTCGGCGTCTGGGATGTGGGTGGGTGCGCCGAACAGCCAGACGAGGGTGACGGCCGCCAGCGTCTCCGCGGTGAGCAGGGCGACGAGGACGACGAGCTGGAACCGGGCCGCGTCGGTGGGGCTCGCGCCGCCGAGCAGGGCGCCGACGAAGGCGCCCGGCAGCGTGACCAGCCCGACTGTGCGGGTCTGGTCGACGGCGGGCAGCAGGGCTTCCTGGATGGCGGTGCGGGCGAGGTCCGCGACCGCCTGGCGTGGGGTGGCGCCGAGCGCGAGCCAGGCCTCGACCTCGTCGCGGCGGCGCACCATCGCCTCGAACAATCGCCGACCCGCCAGGGTGCTGGCGGTCATGGTGCCACCGATCACGATGCCGCCGGCCGCGACCAGATAGCGAGCGGACCGGTCGAGCAGCGGGACGCCGAAGATGATCCCGAGCGTGACGGCCGCGCCGGCCGTGCTGGCGGCAAGCACGGACCGTCGGGCGTTGGGGAAGCCGGTGAGCCGGCCCGCCGCGGTCAGGGTCGCTACGGTGAGCATCACGACGAGGACCGCGACCGTTGTCGCGGGTGCGGCGAGCACCCCGCGCAACGCCAGGCCGACGAGGGTGAGCTGGGCGCCGGCCCGAACCGCGGCGACGATCACCGCCCGGCGTAACCGTACGCCGGCGATGGTGAGGCAGCCGACGGCTACAGCAAGCAGAGCACCCAGGCCCACGGCCATCGCAATGACGTTGCCCACCGGCTCACTGTGCGGCCTGTCTACCTGCCCGCACACACGCGGGGAGGTAGACAGGCCGGCAGACAGGCAGATGGCGGATAGTGACGGCCATGGCTGGCGTGCGGCGGGTGGTCCCGCTGACCCTGGGTTGGGTCGAGGTGCCGTATTCGATGTCGGTGCACGGCGCTGCGGACGACATCCGGCTACGTCAGCCCGTCCCGGCGTTGCTGGTGGAGGTCGACGGGGGCTGGTTGCTGATCGACACCGGGCTCAACCCGGCATTCGTGCGGGACGCGGCCCTGTGCCGCCGCTTCCACCGCGACACCGGCGTGGAGGTGTGGCTCCCGCCCGGCGCCGGCGACCCGCTGGAGGGTGCGCTGGAACGGGTCGGGCTCACCCTCGACCAGATCGACGTGGTTGCCGTCTCCCACCTGCACAGCGACCACGCCGGCGGGCTGCGCCACTTCGCCCGGCGCGGTACACCCGTCCACATTCAGGGCCGCGAGCTTGACCACGGGCTCGGTACCCACCCGGCGCAGCTGGAGGCCGACGGCATCATCCGGGTCGACTTCGATCACCCGGCGATCACCTGGCAGGTGGCCGACGGCGACACCGAGATCGCCCCGGGGGTGACCGCGGTCCGCACTGCCGGGCACACCCCAGGCCACCAGAGCTTTATCGTCGAGATGGATCCCACGGTGGGCGGCGGCGGGTATGTCTTCGCGTTCGACGCCGCGGACCTGCAGGAGAACATCGATTTCGAGCGGGCCGTCGGTGGGTCGATCGGCGTTCCGCCGGAGGCGACGATCGAGCCGATCCGGCGGCTGAAGGCGATCGCGTCCGCCCGTGGCCTGCGTCTGCTCCCCGGCCACGATCCGGTCGCGTGGCCGGCGCTCACCGCCGAGCTGGCGGATCCGACCGCGGATCGGGGCCCGGGGCACGATCCGCGGTTGGGTCCGCGGTCGGGTCAGCGGTTGGGTCCGCGGTCGGATCCGCGACTGCCGCAAGCAGGGCCTCCCGGTTCGCCAGGATGAAGTCCTTGAGCGCGCCCGGCTGCAGTGCGAAACGGGTCAGGGCCTCGCCGTGCAGGTCGATCCGTTCGACGTCGTAGCGTCCCTTCGTCGGGTTGGTGAACTCGTCGCCCGTCCTGGCTGCAAGATCGATCGAAGTGAGCCGGCAGACGAAGAAGTGCTGGACGGTGATGCCCGGCCCACCGCCACCGCCGCCTTCACCTCCGCTGCTTCCGCCGTATTTTGTCGTGCTCGCTTTTGTCGTGCTCGTGAGGAACACCTGCTGGACCCGGTCGACGGCGGCGCCCAGCTCCTCGGCGAGCTCCCGGTGCAGGGCTGCCTCCACCGAGGCGTCCTGCTGATCGACCCCGCCGCCCACAGTGGCCCAGTAGGGCTGCTGGCCCGGCAGGGTCCGGCGGAAAACGACCAGCCGTCCGCGGGAATCGATCAGAATCGCTCTGGCTGCCCGTCGCACCACTCGCACCGGTCCATCATGGTCCGGCGCCGGGTTCGGCGTCTGGTGAGAGTCCACCTGCGCCGTCGACGTCGACATTCCTATGGTCCCTGGTTGATCCGGGCCGCGCCCACCGCGAGGAGATACCTGCCGCCGAGGTTCGTCCAGCCCCCGTCCAGCGGGGCGGATGCGCCCATGTGTCGGTTGTAGAGGGCGTGGTCGGTGCCGGCGACGAACACGTCCACGGTCCCGTCCCCGGCCGCAGCGAAGGCGGGCAGTCCGACGATCATCCCACCGGCGTCGACGAACCGGATGAACGGCGCGGCGGCGTAGGCGAGCGCTCCCGACGCCAGCCGGCAGCCGACGAACGCCGGCCCGTATGCGGTTCCGGTTCCGTTCGGGCCAGGCCGGACATCCTGGCCACCGGAGGGACCGTAGCCACCGGAGGGACCGTAGCCACCGGAGGGACCGTCGGCGTAGGGACTGTTACCGCCGGCACCCGGCCCCCCGTCGCAGCGGACGCCGAGCACCGTCCAGGCCGAGGCGGCCGTCCGCCGGTAGAGGTTGGCGGCGGACGCGACGTTGCTGGTGGTGCGGGTGACGTTGCTGGTGGCGCGGGTTGTGAACCAGGTGACGACGCCGTCCACGACGGCCACCGCGGGAGCGGCGTCGGTCTGCCCGCCGTAGTTCGCCCACCAGGTGACCCGGGCCGGCCGGCCGGAGGCGTCGACGGGCACGGCGCTGACGTACAGCGCGCGGTCGCTGCCGCGGCAGCCGACGTGCAGGGCTGATCCGACGACGATCGCGGCCTGCCCGTAACACTGTGTTCCGGGAGGGCCGAACGGCGACCACGCGCGGTCGGTCTCGTCCCGCATCCAGAGGTTCCCGTCGGTGCCACCCACGATGTAGGTGACCCTGCCGGCAGTCTGGATCACCGTCGGGACGGATGTGGCCCGACCGCCCAGCGACGCGGGGGCGACCTGGCCGGATCGCTTCGCCCACACGGCGTGGTCCGTGCCGATGCCGGCGGCGATCGTGTACTCGTCCTGGCCCGGGGGTCGGCCGGCTGGGGTCGTCGCTGGGGTCGTCGTTGGGGTCGTGGTGAGCGCGGTGGAGGCGAGCCTGTTCCACCGGGGCGCGCCGCGCCCGGTCACAAGGTCGTAGCCGACCGTGGCGCGGTGGGCGCCGTTGTTACCAACTGTGATGTCCCGGAAGGCTGAAACAGGTGCCTTGTACAGCCGGTCATGGATGTCGCCGTACCCGCCTGATTGCTGGCCGGTCGACGCCCATTCGGCCGCGAGCATCCCGGCGGCGGCGGGTGATGCGAGGCTGGTGCCACCGAAACGCATCCAGCCGGGCACGGTCGTGCCGCCGTGGCTTTCCCAGTAACGGCGGTTGTAGATGGCGAAGCCGGTCGTCGGGTCGGCGTTCATGGCGAGGTCGGGCAGCGCGCGCGACGTACAGGCCGTGACCGGTTGCCAGTCCGGCTGGGCGAACAGCGCTGAGCAGCCGCCACCGGAGCCGGCCCAGGCGGTCTCCGACACGGTCGCGCCGGTCGGGTTGAGCATCGTCGTGCCACCTACCGCGATCACTGATGGTGACGACGCCGGGTAGCTCGCGGTGGCGGTACCGTTGCCGCAGTCGTCGGATCCGCTGTCCCCGGAAGCGGTGAAGGTGGTGACGCCCGCCGCGGCGATCGCCGCCAGCAACGTTTCGGCGGTGCGGACGAACGCTGCGCTGTTGTACGGCTCACACAGACCCCAGGACGCGTTGAACGCAACGAGGTTCGCGCTCGGGTCGGCGGCGTCGAGGCGGACCCGGTCGAGGATGTCGAGAAAGCCCTGGTCGGTGTTGGGCGCGAAATAGACACGTTGGCGCGCGCTGGGCGCGACTGCCAGTTGTACCTCCTGGTCGAGGGCGACCTCGCTGTCCCCGTCGCCGTCCAGGGCGGCGTTGTAGGCGGGTGCGCGACCGACGCTCACGGCCGTGTAACGCCCACCCGCGACCGGGTCCGGTATGCCTGCTGCCGCCGCGTAGGCGCGCAGGTCGGCCGGGTCCCAGCCGGACAGCTGGAGGCTGGCGACGGTCGGGTCGGGCCCGCCGTCGCCGCGGTGGCCGTCCGGCGCGCCATAGGCGGCACGCAGGTCGGCGCCGCTGTAGCCGGCGTCGGGCGGCACCGCGGCCGCGCTGCGCGCAGTCGCCGGCTCTGTCCGCGCGGCACGTGTACCGAGGTGGCGGAATGCCGGTCGGGTCTCGTCACCACCGACGGCGACCGAGACCAGACCGTGCAGGGATGCGGGGAGGGCGGGCAGGCTCTGTGCGTAACGCAGGGCAGGACGGGAGTCGCGGGCGCTGCCGAACAGCGTCCGGAGGCGGTCCGCCTCGCCGGTGGCGGTGACGCTCCATGCGGTGGTCCGGGTGACGGTCAGGCCGAGCGTGTCGAGCTCGTTCGCGACCGTGTCGTGGGTCGCGTCTGAGGGCAGAAACGCCCTCAGACGGGTCGCCCGGTCCGGCGCAGATGCGCTCGCCGCGCCGGCGACCGACCGCGCGAGGTGATCCAGACCGCCACGGTCGGGTGCGGCGAGGTAGACGGTGACGGTCTGGGTGGCCGCGGTCTGGCCGGTTGTCGGCTGACCGGTTGTGACCTGAGTGGCCGTGACCTGAGTGGCCGTGGTCTGGGCGGCCGCGGCCACGGCGGCATGGGTCTGGATCACGATCAAGGCGAGGGTCAGTGGGAAAACGGTCAAATAGCTACAAAAACATACAAATCTTTTCCGTACCGCCAGCACTCCTACTCCCTGTTCTCTCGTGGATGCTGAAAGTGACTATTGCAGGGCGTGACAGTCCGGAGTCGGCGGGGTCCGCATCGCAGCGCGGATCCGGCGTCGCGAGGTGCCCCGCCAGCCCGGCGCCAGCCCGACGCCAGCCCGACGCCAGCCCGGCGATAGGCCGCCGGCCCGGCAGACAGCTCGGACCGGTCCGCCGGCAGCGGCATGTCACAATCGGTCCGGGGCGACCGTGTCCTGACCACTTACCGGGATGCGTGCAACCATGGGTGGGTGCCGGTCTACCGCGATGAAGGTGTCGTCCTGCGAACGACGCCGCTCGCCGAGGCCGACCGCATCGTCACCGTGTTGACCCGGCGGACGGGACGGGTGCGCGCGGTGGCCAAAGGGGTGCGCCGCACGTCGTCCCGGTTCGGCGCCCGACTGGAGCCGGGTACCCACGTCGACCTCCAGCTACATGAGGGGCGCTCGCTCGACACGGTCACGCAGGCCGACATCCTGCGCCCCTATGGCGCGGTGATCGCTGCCGACTATGCGCGGCACACCGCCTCGGCCGTCATGCTGGAAACCGCCGAACGGCTGACCAGCGAGGAACGCCAGCCGGCTATCCGCCTGTTTCTGCTTCTGATCGGCGGTCTGCGTACCCTCGCCCAGGGCGAACGTGCGCCGGGCCTCGTCCTGGACGCCTTCCTGCTGCGTGCGTTGGCGGTCTCGGGCTACGGGATGGCGGTGCGCGAGTGCGCCCGCTGCGGCCAGCAAGGGCCCCACCAGGCGTTTTCCATCGCGGCGGGCGGCGTAGTGTGCCCGCAGTGCCGACCGCACGGTGCAGCTTCGATGTCGCCGGCCGCCGTGACGCTGCTGTCCGACCTGCTTACCGGCGACTGGGCCGCCGCCGATGTGAGCGAGGTCCGCACCCGGCGCGAGGCTGGCGGATGTGTCGCCGCTTACCTGCAGTGGCATCTCGAGTACGGCTTACGTGCACTGCCTCATCTGGAGCGGGCGTGAACCGGGCCGGACGCGTCGGGGGTGGCGCGTTCGACGATGATGCGTCGATGATGTTTGTGGGCGCGGGAGGAATGATGATCGCGCTACCTTTGACTGGCGGTAGAAGGGAGGTGTCCGGTGAGTCGACGTAACGGGAGAGCCGGACGGTTCCGTGAACCGCATCCGCATCCTTCCGGCGCATGTCCGCCGGAGATTCCTTCCGAGTTGATCCCGCGGCATGTCGCCATCGTCATGGACGGCAACGGCCGCTGGGCGAAAATGCGTGGCCTGCCGCGCACGAAGGGCCACGAGGCCGGTGAGGAGGCACTCTTCGACTGTGTGGAGGGCGCGATCGAGCTGGGCGTCCGGTGGCTGTCGGTGTATGCCTTCTCAACGGAGAACTGGAAGCGCTCGCCGGACGAGGTCGCGTTCCTGATGCGTTTCACCGACGGGGTGTTCGGCAGGCGCATCGACGACATGGACTCCCTGGGGGTCCGGGTCCGGTGGGCCGGCCGGCGTCCGCGCCTGTGGGGCAACGTCATCCGACGGCTGGAGGCGGCCGAGGAACGCACCTGTGGTAACGACCGCCTTACTCTGGCGATGTGCGTGAACTACGGGGGGCGCGCCGAACTCGCCGATGCGGCCGCCGCCATTGCCCGGGACGTCCGTGACGGCCGCCTGCGGGCCGACCGCATCGACGAGAAGACCGTCGCCCGCTATCTCGATGAGCCGGAGATGCCCGACGTCGACCTGCTGATCCGTACGTCGGGGGAGCAACGGCTGAGCAACTTCCTGCTCTGGCAGGCCGCATACGCCGAGTTCCTGTTCGTCGAGCGGCTGTGGCCCGATTTCGACCGGCGCGATCTGTGGGCGGCCTGTGAGGATTTCGCCAAGCGGGACCGTCGATATGGCGGGGTCGTGGCCCGTCCGTCGGGGGCCCGATCGGCCACGCCGTGACGGGCCGACCGGGTGGCGGGCTGGGGAGGGCTGAGGAGCTGACGGACGCGACCTGATAGAACCGTGCGGTGCTTGTTGTCATGCGGCTGCGGGTTCCGGTCGGGGAGGCCGAAGCCTTCCGCGAGCGTGCGGACCGGGCCCTGGTCGCACTGGCTGGGCAGCGCGGCTACGGGTCCGCTCGACTGGGACGTGCCGTGGATGAACCTGAACTGTGGGTGATCACATCCGAGTGGGACGGGGTGGGTGCGTGGCGCCGGGCCCTGTCCGCGTTCGATGTCCGGGTGGAGCTGACGCCGTTGATGATCTACGCCGTCGATGAGCCGGGCGCGTTCGAGGTGTTGCTCGCCCACGACGGCGTCACGGGTGCCGTCCGCCACGGCTCAGACCGTGCCTGACGTTGCCCGACCTGTCTGCGCCGGCTGTGCCCGCAGCCCGTACGCTGGGCACTTGTCTGTCTGATCGGCACTTGCCCTTCTGATCATCAGGTGGAGCAGGTGTGCGTAGGACACGACCACCCGACGTCGCCGATGACGGCGGGTGAGTGGGAAGGGAGCGCCCGCGTGGCCAGTTCGTCCGACCGCATGGACACCATCGTCAGTCTGTGCAAGCGCCGGGGGTTGGTCTTCCCCTCAAGCGAGATCTACGGTGGCCTGCGGGCATCGTGGGACTACGGTCCGCTCGGGGTGGAGCTGAAGAACAACGTCAAGCGTGCCTGGTGGAAGGCCATGGTTCAGGGCCGCGACGACGTGGTCGGCCTCGACTCGTGTGTGATCCTCGCGCGTGAGGTCTGGGAGACCAGCGGGCACGTGCAGGTCTTCGTCGATCCGCTGACCGAGTGCCTCACCTGCCACAAGCGGTTTCGCGCCGATCATCTTGAGGAGGCCTTCGAGTCCAGGCACGGCCGGCCGCCGACCGCGCTCACCGAGGTCAACTGCCCCAGCTGCGGTGCGCGTGGCACGTTCACCGAGCCTCGGATGTTCAACGGTCTGCTCAAGACCTACCTGGGGCCGGTCGAGGACGAGTCGGGCCTGGCCTACCTTCGGCCGGAAACCGCCCAGGGCATTTTCATCAACTATGCGAACGTGCAGGCGACCGCCCGGCGCAAGCCGCCGTTCGGTATCGGTCAGATCGGCAAGTCGTTCCGCAACGAGATCACCCCGGGAAACTTCATCTTCCGGACCCGCGAGTTCGAACAGATGGAGATGGAGTTCTTCGTCCCGCCGGGCGAGGACGAGACCTGGCACGAGTACTGGCTCGGTGAGCGGACGAGGTGGTACCGCGACCTGGGTGTCCGCGACGAGAACCTGCGCCATTTCGAGCACCCGAAGGAGAAGCTCTCCCACTACTCGAAGCGGACCGTCGACATCGAGTACCGGTTCGACTTCGCCGGCCTGGAGTGGGGCGAGCTGGAGGGTATCGCGAACCGCACGGACTACGACCTGTCCGTACACGCGAAGGCGTCCGGCGCGGACCTGACCTACTTCGAGCAGGCCACCGGCACCCGGTACACGCCGTACGTGATCGAACCGGCCGCCGGGGTGGACCGCGCCACCCTGGTATTCCTGCTGGACGCCTACGCCGAGGACACCGCACCCAACACCAAGGGTGGGGTGGACCGCCGGGTCGTGCTCCGCCTCGACCGTCGGCTTGCTCCGGTCAAGGCCGCGGTGCTGCCGCTGTCGCGCAACGCCGACCTGTCACCGGTCGCCCGCGATCTGGCCGCGGAGCTGCGTAAGCACTGGAACGTCGACTTCGACGATGCCGGCGCGATCGGGCGTCGGTACCGCCGGCAGGACGAGATCGGCACGCCGTTCTGTCTCACGGTCGACTTCGACTCGCTGGCGGACCGCGCCGTCACGATCCGGGAGCGCGACACCATGGAGCAGGAGCGCGTGTCCATGGATCAGGCGGTGTCCTACCTCAACGCCCGACTCGGTCCCTGCTAGCTTCGGTCCCTAGCTGGCTTCGGTCCCTAGCTGGCTTCGGTCCCTAGCTGGCTTCGGTCCCTAGCTGGCTTCGGTCCCTAGCTGACTAGGGTATGTGTGATGGATTGGGGGACGGGTTCGACAGGTCGAGCTCGCTCGACCCGAACCGGTCGGCCAGGAAACGTCCGTGGGACAGCAGCTTCGCGGTGTCCCCGGCCGCAGCCGCTTCGGTGACGTCGCGGATGCCCTTTTCCAACAGGCCGAGCTGGCCGATGACGACCTCGCGTGGCGTGCGCCCGTCGTCCAACCGGTGCGTCTGGGCGTACCGCGCCGGCAGGCCGAGGTAGACCTCCAGGGCGGTGGGCAGGTAGTCGGCGACGGTCCGCACGACCACGAACGTCTCGGGCGAGCCGGCGCGCAGTAGGTGCGGGCGGTCCAGCACCTCGCGCAGCGCGTCGACGACCTGGGCCGCGGCGGCGGTGATCTCGGTTGGCGCGAGTCCGGTCAGGACCCGCAGCTGGGCCTCGACGGTCGCGCGAAGTTCGGCGACGCCCGGCTGGCTACCGCCCGGTGTCGGGCGACGGGCTGGCGCGACCAGAGCACCGATCGCATACATGGCGGCTACGACCAACGGCCACTGCGGTGATCCGACCACGCCGGCGGCGGTCAGCCCCAACCCGCCGAGCGCGCCGGTGCACCCGGCGATGTTCTTCAGCGATCCGATCCACGTCAGCGCCTTTTCCCGGGTTCCCCTGGCGGGAGGAGGCGGCGGTGGGTCAGGCCGCGGCAGCCGGATCGCCGTCATCCGAGCCGGCCCTGACAGCCCTGACAGCCCTGACAGGAGGCCCGGTTCTCACCGGTGCCGCCACCGGGTATGGCGGACCCGGGGTCACTGGTAGCCACGGATGTCCTTGAACGCGTCGGTCAGTGGGGATGTCCGTGCGTCGAACGTCGCGCCACCGGTGTCGGTGGCGATCGAGCGCAGGTCGTCCGGACGTGCCTCGCCGAAGATGATGCAGAAGGTGCGGACGGCTCGCGCAGCCGGGGGAAGGGCCTGGTAACCGGCGCGGAACTGACCAGCTGACAGGCCCGCGTTGTTCTCACCGTCCGTCATCAGGACGATCGACGTCAGGTAGCCGGGCTCGGCGGCGACCGCATCGGACGCGCGGCGGTAGGCATCGGCGAGCGCGGAGTAGATGGCCGTTCCCCCGTTGGCCTGCAGGCTCGTGATGTAGGAGCGGATCGCGGCCAGATCGGGCGAGGATGCCCCGGTGTCGGTCACCGTGAAGTCGCGTGACCCGACGACCGAGCCGTTGAAAATCACAAGTGTGATCTTTTCACGGTCACGAAACCGGGTGAACCGGCCGGACAGGGAGGTGTCGGCACCGGCGAGCCCGGCCAGCGCGGATTGCAGATCGGCCAGGCGCCGGCCGGCCATGGAACCGGACACGTCCAGTACGAAGATCGCGTGCGACGGACGGCGGAAATGGTCGAGGTAGGAGGTGATCAGCTCATCGGCGACCGCCTGGGTGGCGGGGAAGGGCAGTTCGGCCAGGGTGGTCGTGGTGAACCGCGGGTCGAGCGCGACGCCGGGGACGGCCGGCCTGCGGTTGGTGGTGGTCTGCAGCCGTCGCTGGACCTCCGGGCTGCGCAACCAGGTCACCACCCGGCTGTATTCGTCCCGCCGGGCGGGGTCGAGCAGGAGCATGGGGTAGTCGGCTGTGATGATGCCGTCTTTGGGGTAGATGATCGTGATTGGTTCCCGCAGTCGGCCGGAGCGTTGCAGCGACAGCAGCACCGACTCGTAGTTGATCATACCGCCGGCGTCCTGGGGCCTGTCGACGAAGGCGTCCGCGAGCCAGCCGGAACTGCCCGAGGTGAGCGTCTGCCCCGAGAAGAACGACGTCAGCGCGTCGGGGCGGATGTCGGATGCCTGTAGCGCGTCCGAGGTCCCGGCGAGCGCGGCCGCGACACCGACCAGCGCACTGAACCCCGAGTTGGACGCCGCCGGGTTCGTCATGGCGTACGTCAGCTCGCCGGCGGCAACCTTCGCGGCGACGTCCGCCCACGTGACGCTGGTGGTACCCGTCCAGCCGAACCTCGTGGCGAGCGAGGTCCGGATACCGAGGACCACCGGCGATGTCATGGTTGGAGTGCGGACGCTGCCCGCCTGCGCGCCACCGGGCAGCAGGCGCAGGTAACGGTCGGAGGACAGCCAGGCGGCGTCCGTGCCCGCGGAATGTTTGATGATCTTATCGGTGGCGTCGAGTGTCCCGGTGTAGGTCAGTTGCACCGTGACGCCGGTGGCCGCGCGCAGGTCGCCCAGCAGCGGCTCGACGTCGGCCAGTTCCGAGCCGGCGAGGATCCGCAGCACACCCGGCTTGCCGGGGCCGGGGGCCGACCCAGACGCCGACGCCGACCCCGACCCAGACGCCGACCCCGACCCGGAACCGCAGGCGGTCAGGGTGAACGCAGCCGCGCACACGGCGAGCAGGCCGATTGCGACCGGGTGGACACGGCGTCCGGTCACGGCCCGCCGCCGGAGATTTCCAGTTCGCCGACTGCTGACGAGGCCGGCGCGATCTCGACGGGAGCGGTCGAGGCGGCCCGGTCCAGATATGCGGCTGCCTTTCCCACCTCCTGCGACAAGGCCGTCACCGTTGTCCGCATGGTCTCCAGGGCGGCGGTCTTGTACCCGTCGATCGTGTCGATCGTGGCATAGATGTTGGCGAACGCCTGCTGGAGGGCCTGCACCGACACGGTCGAGGACGCCGCCTGCCCGTGGATCTCGACGGTCTGGCGCCGCAGCAGCTCGGACGTGCCGACGATGAGGCGCTCGGTCGTCTGGTTCAACGCGGCGATCTGGTCGAGCACCAGTTTCTGGTTGGCCAGGGCCTGCGCGACGAGTACCGCGGTCCGCAGCGCCGCGACGGTCGTAGTGCTCGCCCGGTCCACACCTTTGATCAGTTCGAGGTTGTTGCGCCGGATCATATCCAGGGCCAGGTAACCCTGCGCGCTCACCGCAAGCTGGGTGAGCAGGTCCTGGTGCTTCTGCCGCACGTAGAACAGGACGTCCTCGCGAAGCGCTCGGGCCCGATCCGGGTCGGCGGCCTCGATCCGGTTGATCCGGGTGACGAGCTCGGCGTCGAGGTCCGAGGCCAGCTGGGCGTACTCGCGCAGCCTGCTCATGGTGGTCCACAGGTTGTGCTTTTCCTGCTCGATCGCGGCATTGTCCCGCCGCAGTTCCTCCTGGCCGTTCTGCATCGCGTGCAGAATGGCGTCCAGATGTGTCTGTGACGACTGATAGGACGCGAAGTAGTCCCGCAGGCGGTTCCCGAACGGGATCATCCCGAGCAGTTTTTTCGGGCCCAGCAGG
>NZ_CAUVXI010000133.1:0-14854 GCF_963555845.1 Protofrankia sp. Cas8
GCAACGGGTGACCTGTGCCGACCGGACTACGGTGCCGGCCGGGCAGCCGTGTCCGACCCCGACTCCCGGCTCCACCTGCCCCGGCGGAGCCCTGCCGGACAGCGCGGGCCGCTGTCCGCAACCGTCGGTGACATGCCCTGGCGGCCTGCTCGTGCCCGCCGGACAGCGGTGCCCACAGCCGCCGACGCCCTGCCCGACGACGTCGGTACGAACCGCGTCGGGTAGGTGCACACCGACCACCCCGGGATCGACGCCCACGCTTACCCCGCGCAGCCCGGTACCCGGCGAGCTGCTGCTGGACCATCCGATTCTCTCCGCCGGGGACACGCTGATCGCCACCGGCGCGGGATGCGGGTCGGGCGCGCCGGTCGTCATCACGTCCGACGACAACAAAATCATCGGACAGACGACAGCGGACAGCCGTGGTCGCTTTTCCACCGTCGTACAGTTCGCCACCTATCGGGCCGGGCACCGCACGATCACCGCGAGTTGCGGGGCTGTCCTGCGGTCCGGTGTGGACATGGTGCTGACCAGCTCGAGCGGGGGTACGTCCAACACGTTCGTGCTGCTGCTTTTCTTTCTGCTGGCGGGTTCCCTGGTCGTGCGCCGCCAGATCGGTGACGGCAGCCGGTCGCCGATGGCACGAAAGCACGAAAGACGGGAACGGCGGCGCGGGTAAGGGATGGCGGTGGCCGTGTACCACCGCTACCCACGCCGCCGCTCCCGCATCAGCCCCGACACCGGAAGGCCGCATTGAGGGCCGACCGCGGTGCGATCATGGTTCTTTCGCGCCGCCGGCGGCCCACGTCCCCAGGGCACTCATGGGGACCGGGCACCATCGGTATCGGTTCACCCGGCGGCCGGGACACCGTCAGCCGGCAGCCGGGGAGCTGGGAACATAGCTCAAGGTGTTCATATGGTTTCAGAAGCCGTTCAGGCCCCCGCAGTAAGCCAGGCACGTGTCACGGACCGGCGTGACAGCTGCCCCAGCGACTGCTCCGGCAGGCTGAAATCGTCGGAATCGGCCCGCTCGTCACAGGACACCGACGTGTTCTGGATCCTTCCCCAGATGATACTCCGACATTCATCGGTCCCCACGACGAGCGACGTCCTGGTGTGCGGGTCGAACACTTCGACGTGCCCGTCGAAGCCGGGAGCGAGAATCCTGTAGTGACTCCACAGGTGTGCCGTGTAGGTGTCGGCGAACTTTCCCAGAAGCTCTCCGTCGGCGTCCAGCACAAGTATTCTCTTACCCATCTCCACACCCTTCGACCGCGCTTCACAAATAGGGGGTGACTGGCCTGAACCAAAGCCTACGGCGCGCCCGCGATCCCGTCTATTCCCAATTTCTCTTCATTGGCGTGAATGCTATTTCGGCGACGCTGGAATGCATTCTCGCAGCGCTGGTGCCGCGACCGTTCCAGCTGTGGTTCAGCGGTTGCACCCATCATCCGCGAACGCATTGACCCCGCAACTGTCCACCTGGGATGTGGTCCGGCGGCGGTATCCCGGCGCAGACCCAACACGCCGCCGTGGGTATACCGCCGCCGGCGGGAACACGGCCACGGACCGTTCAACATCCAAAAGTGTGTCCGGTCGCCGACGATATCAGGGGATCATCCGCCCCCTGGGCAGCCACGCGGCGCACGGCTTTGCGGTGACCGACACCCCGTCCAGGAAAGATCCAAAAAAGGTTCCAGGAGGGACGTCAGCGCCGCAGCAGACCCCGCAACCGGGACATGGCCGGCCACGTCGGTTCCGGGCCGTTCACCGGATAGGCCGGAAACACCCGCTCGGCGGCGTCCACCAGCACGGCGACGTCCAGCGGCCGCAGCAGGACACCAGCCGTGAGGATGTAGTCAGCGACCCCCGTCGCCGGCAGCAACACCACATCGTCGAGCACGGCGAGCCCGTGCGGCGGCGCGGCGCGCGCGAACGCGATCACCGGCTGCACGCAGACCTGCCAACCCGCCGGCAGCTCGGCGACCAGCTGGTTGGTGACTTCTTCACCCATCCACGCGACCAGCTCGAGCATGGGATGCAACGGCACCTTGCCCGCCCAGAGCCCGGCCCGGTTCTGCCGCAGCGGCCCGCGATGCGCGGCCGTCTCGACCACCCACGCGCCAGACGCTCCGATGACCAGATGGTCGATGTTGCCGGCGGAACCGGTAATAGAACGATCATGAAGGACGGTGTACCCGGCACGGGCGAGGCGCTCGAGCGCGCGTGCGGTATGCCGTTCGGCTTCGGCATCCTCCCGCCACGACTCGATTTCCGGTGGAGATCGAAAGAAGCGGGTTGCCGCGACAGCAAGCACGACGATGACAAAACCGAGGGCCAGCTGCAGTATCAGCAATGTGGACAGGCTCAACAGAACGCCGAACACGCTGACCACGATCGCGGCTACGCCTGCGACGACGCCGGCGACCACCGCCGCTCGGGTTGCCCTGTCCTTACGTTCGACCACGTAGAGCTGCCGGCAACGCCGATACTCCGCCATGGCCGACCGACCGGGCCAGTGTCCCTGCGACACCCGATGTCCCTGTGACACCCGAGTCATTATCACCTTCCGGCCGACCACACTCCGGCCGACCACACTCCGGCTGACCAGATCGCGGCCGAACCGGCCCGCATTGCGCACGATCCCTCACCTCCGCCGTGGGCAGGCCGGCCACCCCCCGGGCGGCCACCGCGATAGCGAGTCGGCTACGCAGCGACCACCTTCCCATACAAATCACACCGGCAAACCCACGTTGTGGATATCTCCACCGGGCTCCCATCCGAACCCCGACGCCTTTACCGACCGCCTGTACCGACCGTCGCTCCCATACCGACCGTGTGTTACCGGAGACAGGACATACCGTGCAGGAAACACCAGGGACACAAAAGTCCGGGCCACGGCTGCCGCATCGGGGTACGACGTAACGGCACCGCACGGCACCGCACGGCACCGCACGGCACCCGCACGGCACCCGCACGGCACCCGCACGGCACGATCCCCGCACCGACCCGCACCGACCCGCGGCCAGCGACACTGGCCGGTCCGGACCTGGAGGGTTCATGACACGGATACAGTCAGGTAAGCCGAAAGACGATCACCGCGGCATTGATGACGAGATCCGGTCAGCGGCAGACGTCCATCGCTACGCACACCTGACCTGCCTGACAGAGCAGCCGCGGGGAACCGTCGGCGTCGAGACCGAGTGGTTCGTCGTCGACACGGAAGCGGTATACCGCCCGGTGGCACCCACCCGGACGATGGCGGCGCTCACCGCCGCCGTTCCCGAGCGCCCGTTCGATCTCCGCGACAGCCCGTCCGCCGGGGCAACTGCCGGGGCAACCGCCGGGGCAACTGGCATCCCGGGGCATTCGACCCTGCCAGGCGGAACCCGGATCACCTTCGAACCCGGTGGCCAGCTTGAGCTGTCGGCTCCGCCGCTGCCGCTGTCGGATGCGCTGGCGCGGACAGCCGCCGACCTCGCCGGGGTCCGGTCCATGCTCGCGGATGCCGGCCTCGCGCTTGTCGGGATGGGCACAGACCCGCTGCGACCGCCGCGCCGCCATCTCACCGCGTCCCGCTACGAAGCCATGGAGCGCTACTTCCGGGCCGGCGGCGGGTCGGCGGGGGTGACGATGATGTGCTCGACCGCCTCCATCCAGGTCAACCTGAACGCGGGTACCACGGACCAGTGGACCGGGCGCTTCGAGTTGGCGCATGCCCTGGGGCCCGCGCTCGTGGCGATGTTCGCCGCCTCCCCGGTGCTGGCGGGAACGGCCACCGGCTGCTGTTCGACCCGGCAGGCGGTGTGGGCGGAGATCGATCCGACCCGGACCCGGCCGGTGGCGACCGCTCGCCGGTCCGACCCGGCAACCGCCTGGGCTGACTATCTGCTGGCCGCGAGGATCATGCTGGTTCGGGATCCGCTCGGCGGGTTCGCGCAACCCCCGACCGCGATGACGTTCGGCGAGTGGGTGGCGGGCGAGAGCCCACTGACGCGGCCACCGACAACCACGGACCTGAGTTACCACGCGACGACCGTGTTCCCACCGGTGCGCCCGCGAGGCTGGTTGGAGCTGCGCTACCTCGACGCGGTCCCGGCCGGGAACTGGCCGGTGGTGGTCGCGGTGACCACCGCGCTGCTCGACGACCCACATGCCGCTGACATCGCGGCCGATGCATGTGTGCCCGTCGCCGACGAGTGGGTCACCGCGGCGCTCGTGGGCCTGGGCGACACCGCCCTGCACCAGGCCGCCAGGACGTGCGCGGGTGCGGCCCGGGACGCGTTGGGCCGGATGGACGCCGACGCATCCCTGCTCGCGGCCGTCGACGCGTATTTTGACAACTATGTCGAGCCGGGCCGCTGCCCCGCCGACGATCTCACCGATCGCCTGGCCGAGGTCGGGCCGGAGGGCCTGCTGCGCACCGAGATCGACGCGAGCGAACGTTGTCTGAGCGTAACAGCATCGGTGCCCGCGCCGAACAGCGCCGCTGTGGTCGCGCTGTGACTGCGAGCGCAGGCGCGCAACCGGGCGACATCGCCCGGGCGCTCGCGGACAGCCGGGCGCGGAGCCTGGCCTACACCGACCTTGACGACGCCGACCTGTGCCACCAACATTCACCGCTGATGTCACCGCTGGTCTGGGACCTCGCCCACGTCGGCAACTACGAAGAACTGTGGCTGCTGCGGGCGGCGGCGGGCAGGGCGCCACTACGGCCGGGCATCGACGAGCTCTACGACGCGTTCCGCCATCCCCGGGCGGACCGGCCCGCCCTACCCCTGCTCAGCCCGGCGCAGACCCGCAGCTACCTGGCTGAGGTCCGCGGCCATGTCCTGGACGCCCTGGACCGACTCGCCCCGGACGCACTGGACGCACTGCACACGCCGCTGCGGCCACCGGTCGGGCCGGTCGAACCAGTCGGACCGTCCGCGCTGCTGGCGGACGGCTTCGTCTACGGACTGGTACTCCAGCACGAGCACCAGCACGACGAGACGATGCTGGCCACCCACCAGCTCCGGACGGGTCCCGCGGTCATCGGCGACACCCGCGGCACCGGCGGGACCGGCGAGACCGGCGAGGCACGCGTCCCACCGGCCGGACGGCGCCGACTGCCGACGGAGGTGCTGGTGCCGGCCGGCGAATTCACGATGGGCACCGACGGCGACACACCAGGCCACGCCTGGACCTACGACAACGAACGACCCGCGCACCGCGTGTACGTCCCGGCGTTCTTCATCGACACGCTGCCGGTGTCCAACGCGGCGCAGATGGCGTTCATCGAGGCCGGTGGCTACGACGACGAACGTCTGTGGTCGCCGTCGGGCTGGGCGTGGCGATGCGAGGCCGGACTGCGGGCGCCGCAGTTCTGGCGCCGCGAGGCGGGAAGCTGGGTACGGCGCCGTTTCGGCCGCGACGAACCTGTCCCGATGGACGAGCCCGTGCAGCACGTCTGCTGGTACGAGGCGCAGGCGCACGCCCGCTGGGCCCGGCGGCGGCTGCCCACCGAAGCCGAGTGGGAGAAGGCGTGCGCGCACGATCCCGTCACCGGGCGTTCGCGACGTTTTCCCTGGGGGGACAGCGATCCGACGCCGGAGCGGGCGAACCTTGACCATGTCACGTCCCGTCCGGGCGTACGTGGAGCGTACCCAGCCGGAGCCAGTGCGTACGGCGTCGAACAGATGATCGGTGACGTGTGGGAGTGGACAGCCAGCGACTTCTCGGGTTATCCGGGTTTCCACGCATTCCCGTACCGCGAGTACAGCGAGGTGTTCTTCCCCGGTACGTCCCCGAGCGTCTACAAGGTGCTGCGCGGCGGGTCCTGGGCCACGCACCACAGCGCCGTCCGGTCGACCTTCCGCAACTGGGATCATCCGATTCGCCGTCAGATCTTTGCCGGCTTCCGGCTCGCGCGCGACGCCGAGATGGGAGGCTGAGGCTGGTGTGTCGCCACCTGGTTTGGCTCGGGACGCCGCAGACGCTCACCGCACTCCTACATGATCCGCCACACAGTCTGCTGCGCCAAGCGTGGATGCCACGACGGATGCTGCACGGCCGGATCAACGCGGACGGCTTCGGTGTCGGCTGGTACGTCCCCGCGCTGCGGACCGAGCCGGCTCGCTACCGGCGGGCTGTCCCGATCTGGACGGATGCCTCGTTCGCCTCACTCGCCGGTGCGGTCCAGTCCGGTTGCGTGCTGGGAGCGGTACGCAACGCCACTGTCGGCATGCCGATCGAGGAGACAGCGACCGCACCTTACGCGCACGGTCGGTACCTGCTCAGCCACAACGGGCGGGTGGACGTCGACGTGGTGATGCGCATGCTCGATTGGCACCGGGGCGCCCCGGTGCCCGACTCGCGCTGCGACTCCGCCCTGTTGGCCGCCGTGGTCTGGCAGCGGATGAGCGCGGGCGCGAGTCTCGCCGACGCCGTCGCGGACGTGGTCGTCGCCGCGGGTCGGGCCGACGGTGCCGCCCGACTCAACCTGCTGGCAACCGACGGCACCCAGATCGTCGCCACGACCTGGGGTGAAACCCTCTCATACCGGGTATCGACAGATGGTGACGCCATCGGGGTGCACGTGGCCAGCGAGCCCAGCGATGACTCGGACGGATGGATTGACCTTGATGATCAAAAATTGCTGACCGCCGACACACGTGATGTAACCATTAGTAATTTGATCTAGAATTCGGTTACTCTCGGTCGCAGAAACGCTCCCGGAGGTTGCAACCATGACAGCGTCCAGTACCGATCTCACCGATGTGGGCTCCGCGGTCGACGACGATTCCCGGGTCGGTCCCGGCACCGGTACCAGGACCGCCCCGGGAATCGTCGTCGACCGGCACCTGAGCGCAGCCGACCGCGCCGCGGCACTCGCGACCGACGTCAGGGCGGGGCTCACGGCGGATCCGAAGGAACTGCCACCCAAGTGGTTCTACGACGCCACGGGAAGCATGCTCTTCGACGCCATCACCCGATTGCCCGAGTACTACCCGACCCGGACCGAACGGGCCATTCTGACCAGCTGCGTCCATGAGATCGCCGCGATGTCGCGAGCGGACACCCTCATCGAGCTCGGCTCCGGAACGTCGGCAAAGACCCGCCTGCTGCTCGACGCGCTGCGCAACAGCGGGCACCTGCGCAGGTTCGTGCCCTTCGACGTGGACGAGACCGTGCTCTCCCGCGCGGCCACCGCCATCCGCGGCGAGTACCCCGGGGTGACCATCCACGCGCTCGTGGGTGACTTCGAGTGCCACCTCGACCTGCTGCCCGGTGCCGACCTGCTGCCCGGCGCCAGCCGTCGCCTGGTCGCCTTTCTCGGCGGGACCATCGGCAACCTCGCCCCGACCCGACGACACGAGTTCCTGACCAGCCTGCGCGCCCAGCTCAACGAAGGCGACGCGCTGCTTCTCGGCACCGACCTGGTCAAGGATCCCGACCGGCTGGTCGCCGCCTATGACGACAGCGCCGGTGTCACGGCGGCGTTCAACCGCAATGTCCTGTCGGTCATCAACCACGAGCTCGGCGCGGACTTCGACCCGCGCGGGTTCGCGCATGTGGCCTGTTGGGATGCGGAGAACTCCTGGATCGAGATGCGGCTGCGGTCCGTGCGTGCCCAGCAGGTGCGGATAAGCGCGCTCGACCTGTCGGTGTCCTTCACCGAGAACGAACAGATGCGTACCGAGATCAGCGCCAAGTTCACCAGGGACAGGCTCGCCACCGAGTTCGCGGCCGCGGGTCTGGCCATGGTCCGCTGGTGGACCGACCCGGCCGACGACTTCGCGCTCTCCCTCTGCGTCCCGGCCTGACCAGCCGGCCCCGGTTCCCTATCCGGAGACCAGCGAGACGTCACGAACCGCGCCGGTCGATGCGGAGGTCGCCATCGCCGCGTAGGCCCGCAACGCGGCCGATACCGGACGCGCTCGGTCCGCCGGCCGGAAGCCGCCGGACGCGGCCAGCGCGGCTTTGCGCGCGGCCAGCTCGGCCGCGTCCACCATCAGGTCCAGTCGGCGGGACGGAATGTCGATCTCGATGATGTCGCCGTCCCGAACCAGCGCGATCGCGCCGCCGTGCGCGGCCTCGGGTGAGACGTGCCCGATGGACAGACCCGCGGACCCGCCGGAGAACCGCCCGTCGGTGACCAGCGCGCACTGTGGCCCGAGACCACGCGCCTTGAGGAACGTGGTCGGGTACAGCATCTCCTGCATGCCCGGACCGCCCCGTGGGCCCTCGTAGCGGATGACCAGCACATCACCGGGGTGGACCCGGCCGGACAGGATCGCGTCCACCGCGTCGTCCTGACTTTCCAGTACCAGCGCGGGGCCGCGGAAGGTCAGCCGCCCGGCCTCCACTCCGGCGGTCTTGAGCACGGCACCGTCCGGGGCGAGCGTTCCGCGCAGCACCGCGAGGCCACCGTCCGCCGAGTAGGCGTGGGCGACGTCGCGGATGCAGCCCGATGCGGCATCGGTGTCCAGTGACTCCCACCGGTTGACCGAGGAGAAGGGCTCGATCGTGCGCACTCCGCCCGGTGCCGCGTGGAAGAGTTCCACCGCCTCGCCGGCCGGGTCCGGCCGGCGGACATCCCAGAGCGACAGGAACTCCGCCAGGCTTGCCGAGTGGACGGTGTGGACGTCGCGGTGCAGCAGTCCGGCCCGGTCGAGCTCCCCGAGGATGGCCGGGATGCCGCCGGCCCGGTGGACGTCCTCCATGTGGTACTCGGAGCTCGGCGCCACCTTGCACAGACACGGCACCGTCCGGGAGATCTCGTCGATGTCGTCGAGGGTGATGTCGACGCCGGCCTCGACCGCGGCGGCCAGCAGATGCAGGACGGTGTTGGTCGAACCGCCCATGGCCACGTCCACGGTGAAGGCGTTGGCGAACGCCGCCCGGGTCGCGATCGACCGCGGCAGCACGGCGTCGTCGTCCTTGTCGTACCAGCGCTTCGCGAGGTCCACAACGGTCCGTCCGGCCTGGACGAACAGGTCGCGGCGAGCGGCGGAGGTGGCCAGGGTGGACCCGTTGCCGGGCAGCGCGAGCCCGAGCGCCTCGGTCAGGCAGTTCATCGAGTTGGCGGTGAACATGCCCGAGCACGACCCGCAGGTCGGGCAGGCCGAGCGTTCCACCGCGTCCAGTTCGGCGTCATCGACCGTGGTGTCCACCGATGCGGCGATGGCGGAGATGAGGTCCAGACCGGACCGGACGACGCCACCGGACACGACAGCCTGACCGGACTCCATCGCGCCGCCGGACACGAACACGGTGGGGATGTTCAGCCGCAGCGCCGCCAGCAGCATCCCTGGTGTGATCTTGTCGCAGTTCGAGATGCAGACGAGCGCATCCGCGCAGTGCGCGTTGACCATGTACTCGACACTGTCCGCGATGATCTCGCGGGACGGCAGCGAGTAGAGCATTCCGCCGTGACCCATGGCGATGCCGTCATCCACCGCGATCGTGTGGAACTCCCGCCCCACGCCGCCGGCCTCCGCGATCGCGTCCGACACGATGCGGCCGAGGTCGCGCAGGTGCACATGACCGGGGACGAACTCGGTGAAGCTGTTGGCGATGGCCACGATCGGCTTGCCGAAGTCGCTGTCCGTCATGCCGGTGGCACGCCACAGGGCTCGAGCGCCGGCCATGTTACGACCGTGGGTGGTGGTGCGGGAACGCAGAGCAGGCATCGGGCAGTCCTCGTGGCAATCGATCGACGCGGACGTGGACCGCGCCTGGGTCGGGCACGCTCACAGAGACCTGCCCGTTCACGCCCAGCGTAACGCCCGCCCGAACAGTGTCCGCGCATCAGTACCGGCCGTCAGCACCGGCTCTGGCAGCACCGGCTCTGCCAGGGCCGGCTCTGCCAGGGCCGGCTCTGCCAGGGCCGGCCGCCGCGGGTGTCCCTACCGAGCGCCGCGACGGCGCAACCACTCCCGCCGGACCAGCCACACGACGGCGAAGGATGCGGCAGTGCCCAGGAGCGGGAGCACTTCATGGCTGCGTGCGCCCGCCACGAAGTGGACCTGACCGTCGGGCTCCACGGCCCGGGTAGGCGTCTGCGTCCCCACCACGAGCAGGAACAGAGTCAGGACGGCGATGATCGCGTAGCCGGTGTGGAACAAGGCGTAGACGCTGACCCGGCGGCGGGGCAGTGCCCCGCGGGACAGGACGGCGGGGACCATCCACCCCAGGAAGCCGAAGAAGGTGGCGAACAGCGGCGCGAAGAAGAAGTAGTTGACGAAGGTGCTCACGGCAGGTCGGTCACGTGCTCCACAGTGGGCGGTTGGGCGAAGAAGGGACCCAGCGCCGCACGCCAGCGGACGAAGCGGTCGGACTCCCGGAAGGTCACCAGGTGCGCGTCGAGGTTCTCCCACTCGACCAGCAGGACGAACCGCGACGGTGACTCCACCCCGCGGGTCATCCGCACCGATCGGCAACCGGGGCAGGATGTGATCTCACTGACAGCCAAGCGGTAGGCATCGGTGAATTTTTCCTCCTCGCCGGGCGTGACGTCGATCTGCGCGATCTCCAGCACGGGCAGGCCGCGCGAGCCGTCAGCGGGGGCGGGGGCAGTCATGAGCGCAAGTCTGGCACGCCCGGTCGACAACCCACGCCCGGTCGACAACCACCGAATCCCTGTGCCGGACGATGTACTCGGCAATCCGGCCCCGCTGGAAGGGCTGACCGAGGGGCTCCTGTGGGCGGCGGCTGCGTGCTGGGGTCATGGAGTCACGCGCAGGGCTGTGAGAAAGCCACCGTGGGTCGCGTCGGGAATCGGCCTGCAATAGTAAGCGGCGAGTGCGGCGAGTTCGTGGAACTGGGGTTGCCAGCTGTGGCCGCTGAGCCAGCCGGGGGCGTCGGCCCCGAGTCCGCCTTTCCACAGCGCCGTGTACTGCTGCATGGTCGGCATCTGGCGTGTGGTGGCGGTCAGGCTGGCGGCGGCCATGGGGGTGTGCTCGAACGAGAGCTGGCTGCCCGGGGCGGACAGGTCGCTGACGTTGGTGAGCAGTCGTCCCGCTTCGTCGGCGGTGAGGTAAAGGAGCAGCCCTTCGGCCAGCCACGCCGTCGGGCTGGTGACGTCGAAGCCCGCCTCGGTCAGCGTCGCCGTCCAGTCCTCCCGCAGGTCAGCCGGCACGGTGACCCGCTCGCAGCGTGACACAGCGCTGGAAGCGGCCAGCACCGTGTCTTTGAAGGCCAGCACGTCGGGAAGGTCGAGCTCGAACACGCGGGTGCGCGGCGGCCAGGCAAGCCGCAAGGCCCGGGTGTCCAGGCCCGCGGCCAGCAGCACCACCTGCCGACATCCGGCCGCGGTGGCGGCTGTCAGGTAGTCGTCGTAGAACCGCGTGCGGATGACGCCGTGGAGGTGGAACACCGCTCCCAGGGATGCCAGCGGCCCGAGCGCAGCCACCTGCCTCTCGGTCTTCGGCTCGTCGGGAAACGCCCCCGGCGCGGCGTTCACGAACGCCTGCGCATACGGGTCGTCAAACAGCCGGTCGTCCCGCCGGCTCTCGCGGGCGCGGATCATCGCGACTCCGAGTGCGGTCTTCCCCACGCCCCGCAGCGGTCCGCGCGGCTGCAACGGTCACCTCCCTGCCCGGTTCGCGGTGCCTGAGCGGCTGACGACGAACCTCGGTTCTCGTCTCTCCTGTCGCGGACGGCAGCCGTGACCTGGGCTGTTCGCTGTGTTTCTCAGCGATGTGTCGCCCGCTCCCTCTCACTGTTCTGTCGTGTCCTAGGCAGCTGCTCGGAGGTAGCGCTGGACCGTCCGGTGGCTGCAGCCGAGCTCGGCCGCGATCTGTCCGATGGTCCAGCCGGCGGCGCGGAGTTGGGCGGCTTCCACGGCTCGGTCCGGTGGCAGCGGCTGGGGGGCATCGAGTTGCAGGGTCGGGGCGATGTCGTCCCGGTCGGCGGGGCCGAGTCCGCCGTACCAACCGTGGCGCGCCTCGGGGTCCTCTGCCCGCAGGGCCAGCGCGAGGCAGGCGATGCGAGCGGCGCAGCCGGCGCAGCGAAGGAGGGACAGCTCGTCGGGCCGTTCCTCGTCGGGGTGGTAGACGTCTGGGTCCGCCCCTGCGCACGCCGCTTGGTCGAGGTTGTCGTTGATGCGATGGTCGACGAGGTCGCGAAGCTCTCGCTCCCGACCCTCAAAGAAATACGGGTTGGGCACCGTCCACTCCAGCTCATGGCCCTGGTAGAGGCGAGATGGGCGTCACACGTTTGTCCGTGTCGCATTCTCAACGCTAGCGAAGAGGGCGACAGGCCCCGCCGAGATGACTCCCGGGAGGAGGCCCTCAAGGTCTACGCGATCTCGGTGTCGTCGCCCTCGTCGAGATCAGCCTCGTCGTCGAGATCGTCCCCGTCCAGGTCGGGGTCATCCCCAGAAGCCAGACCGTGCCGTTGAGCGCTTCGGCTGCTCCAGATCGGGAATTTCTGAACGACACCGAACAGGATGCTCTGCCAGACGTCGCAGTCCACCTTGCTCGCGCCCAGCGCGTCGATGGCAGGGGTGCCGTCGTCGGACCGAACCGCCTCGACCTTCTTGACCGCGGTCTCGACCTCACGGATCGCCCGGCCGAGCGCGTTCAGGACGTTCCCCAGAGTCTCGGCGGGGGTTTCAGGGGCGGGTATGAGTCCGGGGCCTTCTCCAGCCACGTGGAAGCGGTGTCGCAACTCGGCGTTTCTGGCGATGGTGTCCCGGCCTTCGACGTTGCGCTCGACCTTCCCGGTGTCGTCCACCATCCGAATCCGGCGGCCGTTGCCGTAGTCCACGAGCGCCTGCCGCAACTGGTAGACGCCCGGCGGCGTGATCCGCATCCGGTTGATCACCTCGCCCGGCTTGCGGCGGTCCTCCGGCTCGGTGTCCCGGGGACCTCGGTCGAGCAGGTGTCCGTTCACGACGAGCGGGTAGGCACTACGGGCGGCCAGCTCGCGCGTCGCGGGCCCCGGGTTCCCGGATTCGGTCTCGGCGAGGGCGGCGGCGGCGAGTTCCTCCGCGGTTCGGAAGGTCGCCTCCCAGTCTTCCTTGGCCAACTCGACGTTGAACGCCTCCTTGAGGTATTTGCGGATACGCTCCCGCCGACGTGAGTCCTTCTCCGGCACGGACCGCAGCATTAGCGACGTCGCCAGGTCGAACAGCAGCTTCGGGCTGGTCTTCTTGCGCGTGCTCTGAGTGGTGATCGCGACGCGGACGGCCTCATGGATGCGCGGACCGCGGTCGGTGAACAGCCGGACGATCGCTGCAGTCCGCACCGCCGGGTCAGCGCTGAAACCCGCGGCTTCTGCCTCCGCCGGCGTGAGCACACCAGCCAGCCACTCGGCCTTGCCCGTCGTGATCAGGTTGCGGCGTTCCAGCTCGTCGAGGATCGCATCGGCGAGCGCCTCGTTCTCGGTCGCTTCGCCCCACGGTTTGGGGTAGTCCACGTGCCGCAGCGCCACCAGCGACTTGACCGCGACACCGAAGTCGGAGGCGATGTCGCCGTGGGGCTCGAAGCCGACCAGCAGCAGAGCGGGCACCTTCTCACACCGCGCCTGGACCGCCATGTCCGGTTCCACCTGGTCAGGTGACCCGGCCGCAGTGAGCTCATCGTTCAGCCTGCGGATGTGCGCACGCATCTTGCGTTCGTCGCGGTCGTAGGGGATGTCGGCGGACCGAAGGCCGAGCAGGTCGTGCACGCATGTCATGCGGCTGGAGCCCTCGGCGGTCACAGGGACGGTGATACTCGGGTTGCCGTCCAAGTGCTTGAACGTCGTGGCCGCAAGCCACACCTCGGTCATCACACCCTGGTGTCGGATGGAGGACCGCCAGTCGTTGTTGTTGATCACATAATCGCGGGCCTGTTGCGCCGTCCAGGCCAGATGCTCCTGGCCCTGAATCTGCTGGATCAGCTCTGGACGCCCGTCTGGCGCAGCCTTCGGCTCCGGTAGTGGACGCAACCGGGTGCTCTCTCCTCCGCGACCGACAAGGTCAGAGACGGGGTGACGACGAGCCGGCCCGATCCGCGGATTCCGCGGATCGGGGATGACGTATCGGGCCCACACTTCGGCCCGAACAGCAAGGATCACCCCACCGGGAACCGAGAGCCGCTCGGGATCCTCGGCAGTCCGGCGGGCGGCGGAAGGATCAACAACGGCAAGCGCGAATGCCTGTGCGGCGTCCTCGCTCATGTTGAACTGGTCGATGAGCTTGTCGGCCAGTTTGCGAGTCGCCACCGCGAGGGCTGGCACGGGCAAAGGCTCCGCCGGCCGGGGGAGCACGGTTTCCACGGGGATAAGTGCGGCATTCATTTAGGACTTCTCCGATCTCCTTGATCCGGTCGTCGTCCGGATGACCCGGACGACATGTCATGTCATCCGGGGAGATCGGCCCCGATAGAACTCCGTTCTCCCCCTCAGCCCGCCCGGGCTGCGCCCGGTGTGTCCGAGGCGGCATCTGCCCCGCTGCCCATCTCCGAGACGTACCGGTGGACCTAACCACCGGCGTTGCCGCCCGCTGGCCGTTGGCCAACGGTGAGTTGCTCAGCGATTTGCTGATGTCGCTGGACAAACCGTAGCACCGGGGGTGACACGGGCTGCCCGAGGATGTCCCGTGCGGACGTGGTGATCTCGTGACCGCCCTGTTCAAGGCGACCGCGGTCCGGGCCGACGCCTGCTGTCAAGCCTTCAGCGTGGTGGGAGGGGGTGGGGTTGCCATGTCACCGGCTCGTCGATGCGGTGACGTCGAAGGAGCCGCTCTGCTTCGTGGTGAAGATGATCGGCAAGTACGGAACCTTCACCCGCGACGAATCCGGTGTAGGCGGCGCGTTGTCGATAGCCGCGTGGGGCGAGGCCAGCGGGGTGGAGACGGATGTCGCCGCCGGCGTCGTCCACAAGC
>NZ_CAUVXI010000134.1:0-13523 GCF_963555845.1 Protofrankia sp. Cas8
GCCCCGACTTCAACGCACGCGCTTCCCGTCGATACATCCGCAAAGCCGTGGAAGGATCGCTTCGCCGACTTCAGACCGACTACATCGATCTTTTCCAGCTCCACGGACCCGACGCGTTCACCCCGGTCGAGGAGACCCTGACCGCACTCGACGAGGTCGTCCGCGAAGGCAAGGTCCGCTACGTGGGCTCATCGAACCTGGTGGCCTGGCAGATCGCGGACGCCGAGTGGACCGCACGCGCTTCCGGTACCACCCGCTTCATCTCGGCTCAGAACCACTACAACCTGCTGGAACGCGGTGTGGAGGCTGAACTCGTCCCGGCCGCGCAGAAGTACGGCATCGGCGTGCTGCCGTACTACCCGCTCGCGAACGGCATTCTTACCGGAAAATACATGCGGGACGAACAGCCGCAGCCTGGAGCACGGCTCGCGGGTCGCCAGGACGAGCTGACGGACGCGGTGTTCGACCGGGTCGAGGCGCTGGAGACCTTCGCCCGCGAACGCGGCCGCTCGCTGCTGGACGTGGCGATGGGTGGGCTGGCCGCGCAGCCGGCGGTCGCCTCGGTGATCGCCGGCGCCACCACGGCGGAACAGGTCCGAGCGAACGCCGCGGCCGGAGAGTGGCAGCCACGGGCCGACGACCTCGCAGTCCTCGACAAGATTGCCCCGACCCGACGCCCGAGTTCCTGATGCCGCCCACGCGGCGGCGGCTGACACCAGTCAGCGGTAGGTCAGTTCGGTCGTGATGGCGACCTTTGGGACCTACGCCCGACGTCCGTCGGCCTTGGCCGTCGGTAGAAAAGGTCGTGATAGCGCTACGTGCCACCTACCCCAACACGGGAGTTGGGCCCTGTGTCGCCGCGGACGGCGGTCGTCGAAGATGGCGGTCGTCGAAGATGGCGGTCATGGTTGAAGTGACGCTGGTACGGGGGGACATCACCGAGCAGGACGTCGATGCCGTCGTCAACGCGGCGAACTCGTCACTGCTCGGTGGCGGCGGAGTGGACGGCGCGATCCACCGTCGCGGCGGACCCGAGATCCTCGCCGCATGCCGGGCGCTGCGTGCAGGCGCCCTCGGCGGTGGTCTGCCGACCGGCCAGGCGGTTGCCACGACAGCGGGACGGCTGACCGCCCGGCATGTCATCCACGTGGTCGGCCCGGTCTGGTCGGCCACGCAGGACCGTTCGCAGCTACTGCGGTCCTGCTACCAGCAGGCCCTGCGTGTCGCAGCCGAGCTTGGCGCCGAATCCGTGGCATTCCCCGCGGTCAGCGCGGGTGCATACGGCTGGCCACGTGAGGACGCCGCCCGCATTGCCGTGGGCACCGTCCTGGCCACGCCGACCAGCGTGCGGGAAGCCCGCTTCGTGCTGTTCGACGAGGCCACCCACGCGGCCTTCCAGACGGCTCTGGGCGCGCATCGCTGATGCTCAGCCGCTGACCGTGGCGGTGGCAGCGCCCGCACGGGTGGGCGGCCATGCCACGGTGACCTCGCCCAGTCGCCATCGCCGCACGGTGCCGCGCACCGGCCAACCGTCCGCCCGCATGGCTTCGACCGCCGCGACCCATCGTTGCCTCGGCCCGAACACCGCGCGCGGCGCCATCCGCATCCAGGCGTCGTCGAACGAGGTCAGCAACGCATGTACGTCCTCGCCTGGAACGTTGCGGGCGATCAGCGACTTCGGCAGCCGTTGCGCGATCTCGGATGGACGGCTCAGGCTCGGCAGATGCGCCGCCAAGGTGAGCGTGGTGCCACCCGGCCATGATTGCGGTGAGAACTCCCACCGGGGTCCCGGTGTCCCCGGACGCACCACCGTGCCCGCTTCGGTGGAGGCAGCGCGTGAACCGTCGATGGCGAACCAGCATGCGCGCCTGCCGATCTCGTCGCAGGTCCCTTCGACCAGCAGACCGCCGGGGGCGATCCGTTCGAGCATCGACGCCCAGGCCGGGCCGACCGCCGCGGCCTCATACTGGCGGAGCACGTTCAGCGCGCGAACCAGCACGGGGCGCAGCCCCGCGAGCTCGAATCCGCCATGGGTGAAGGCCAGCCGTGGCGGGTGGGCGGCCGGGGCCGCCGCCTCCACCCGGTCCCGGTCGATCTCCAACCCGACGACCCGGACGTCGGGCACGACCCGCGCCAATCGTTCGTACAACTCAACCGTGGTAATCGGGGATGACCCAAAACCGAGATCGACGACCAGCGGGGCGGGCACACCGCGTAGGCGGGCCGCCTGCGTCCCGATGATCCAGCGATCCACCCTGCGCAGGCGATTCGGATTGGTCGTCCCGCGGGTCGCGAGCCCCAGTGCTCTGGCACGGCCAGCGGCCAGTCGAGGCTCACGACGGTGGACGGGAGAGGTACCGGACACAGCTTCACGATCGCAGGGCCCCGGCCACCCCGACCGCCGCCCCCCGAACAGCCACCGGCGGTCGGTGCAGGCCGGTCGGCACAGCGGACATCACCAAAAATAAGATCATAATTATGCGTCGGCCGAAATCAGCCCATCGGCTCTGCTGCTGGCAGTATGTACCGGGCTCCCGTCGGGACGAGGGACCCACCGCTTAGGAGACAGCCGGACCGTACCTCGTACCGCAGACCTCGGGCGGAGGTGCCCGCAGGGCGATGTGCATGTCATCGACCGTGTCCGGGCATGCAGGCGGCCGATCCGTTGTTCGAACACTCGGGAAGCTGGCGATCGATGCGTCCGGCTCATTGTGGAGGTGGTCGGTGCGTCGGGTCCGGTTCGGCCACCCTCGTCGGGTCGCCATGCTGTCGATGCACACATCGCCGCTGGAACAACCGGGGACCGGCGACGCGGGCGGGATGAATGTGTACGTGGTCGAGCTGTCCCGGCAGCTCGCCACGCTCGGCACCGAGGTTGAGATCTTCACCAGAGCCACCAGCAGCACGGTGGAGCCGACGGTCACCCTGGCCCCCGGGGTCACAGTGCGCCACGTCGATGCGGGCCCGTTCGGGGACGTCGGACGAGAGGACCTGCCGGCCTGGTTGTGCTCGTTCATCGTGGATGTACTGCGGGCTGAGGCCGCACAGGAGCCCGGCTGGTTCGATGTCATCCATTCGCACTACTGGCTGTCCGGCCAGGTGGGGCTCGCCCTCTCCCGGCGATGGGCGGTCCCGCTGGTGCACACGGCCCACACCCTGGCAAAGGTCAAGAACCATGCGCTTGCTGACGGTGACCAGCCAGAACCGCCGAACCGAATCGCCGGCGAGCAGGAGGTCGTCGCCGGTGCGAGCCGGATGATCGCATCCACCGCTGACGAGCGGCAACATCTCATCGATCTCTACGCAGCGGATCCGAACCTTGTCGACGTGGTGGCGCCCGGAGTCGATCTGGAAGTGTTCTGCCCTGGGGAGGCGTCGGCGGCGCGGACCCGCCTCGGCCTGCCGCCGGACGTGGTGCTGCTGCTCTTCGTCGGGCGAATCCAGCCGCTGAAGGCGCCTGACATGCTTCTACACGCCGCCGCCCACCTGCTGGCCCATGAACCGGCGTTGCGGGACCGCATGCTGGTCGCCATCGTCGGCGGACCGAGCGGCTCAGGCCTCGACCGGCCGGACGCGCTGGTCAAGCTCGCCGCCGAGCTGGGCATCTCCGACGTTGTCCGATTTCAGCCACCAGTCCCCCAGCTGGAGCTCGCCGACTGGTACCGGGCCGCGAGCGCGGTCGTCGTCCCCAGCCACAGCGAGAGCTTCGGGTTGGTCGCGCTTGAGGCCCAGGCCTGTGGAACGCCGGTCGTCGCGGCCGCCGTCGGCGGATTGCGCACGGCTGTCCGCCACGGCATTTCGGGAATCCTGGTGGAAGGACGTGATCCGGCCGCCTACGCCGATGCGCTGGCCCGGTTGATCGGTCAGCCCCGCTGGCGGCAGCGGCTCGCCGCCGGCGCGGTGCGGCGCGCCACGGAGTTCGGTTGGTCTGCGACAGCACGCGGGGTCCTGGCCGGCTACCGTGACGCAGCGGCGCTGGCGACCGTTCCAGCGACCGCCTGACGGCCTGTTGTTCCGCGCCCATCCCATATGATCACTTCGGAGGTGAACTGTGTCACTGCCTGTGGACGACATCGAGCGGGCGCGCATCGACCGTGTGATCGACGATGCCCTGGACGACATCGGCCTGGTCTACGAGCGGGTGGACGAAGGATCATTCCTGGTCACCCTGGAAGGTGACCACAGGCTCCGGACGATGACCTGGCTGATCATAGGCGACCACACCCTGCTCATCGAGGCGTTCTTCATGCGCAGGCCCGCCGAGAATCCGGCGGGCACCTACGCGTTCCTGCTTGGACGCAACGCCAGGACCTACGGCGTGCACTTCTCGATAGACCAGGTCGGGGACGTCTACCTCACCGGTCAGCTTCCGCTGACGGCGATCACCGCCGACGAGATCGACCGTGTGCTCGGTTGCACCCGTACCTACTCGGACGAAAACTTCGACCCGGCCGTCACGCTCGGGTTCGCCGGCGCCATCGAGCGGGAGAAGGCCTGGCGAGCCCAAGTCACCGCCACCGAGACCGAGACCGAGACCGAGACCGCCGAAGCGAGCCCCCGGATGCAGCGACGCGGAGCCTCTGCAGGCCCTTGAGTGCCGGGCGCTCTTACGAGCGCACCCGTGCAAGACGCGCGGACAGGTGAGACTGCAACGGCTTGCCTTCGGCCTCCATGTCAATGGCATAGGCAAGATCACCGTCTTCGACGATGCCGTACAGCCGCTCTGAACGGTTCACCCTGCGTGCCGTGGCAGTCCGGATCACGACGTTGGACCGCAGATCCACCCGCGTACCGACCACATCACCGACGTAGATCTCGCTGATGCCGAACGGATGGGCGAGCATGACCTCGACCGTGGGAGGCCCGTCGCCATCCGGTGGCGCAACTCGCCAGAACCCGACCTCGGCGGCCAACGGGCTTCCCTCGTCGCGGCCGTCCCGAGGCTCACCGACCCACCAGGTCCGGGACTCGTACGACAGAGCCGGCCGGCCGGTGCCGGCGAAAACGACCTCCTGGCCGTAGCGGAAGCCATCCATCCCCTCGTAGCCACCGACGCCCTCACCGCGCCAGGTACCCAGGAGGAACGCCAGTGGCAGCAGGCTGGGATGGAGGTCGACGACCGGCCCCGGCGGTGTGGTCACGTCGGCACCGCCGCACGCGGGCGCGTGCCGGAAACGCTCAACGCTGGCCTGCGTACAGCTTGTAGACGACGTACACGGAGAACCACCCGATGAGTACCGCCACCGTGATCAACAGTGCGGTGAAGAATATTTCCAGCACGCGCCCAGCCTATCCGTCATGCACCGGTCCGGCGCCGTGATACCAGCCCTGTGACGCAGCGGTGCGGCACCCCTGCAACGGACCCTCGGTCACCTCCGAGGTCAGCACACACAGGTACTGGCCGCCGAAGTCGTGGCCGAGGGAGTCACCGTAGCCGTGCCTGTACCCGACGATCCACCGGGGAGGGAGGATCCTTCCCGTCAGAACCCTTGGCGCGAGCTGTGCATCGTCTGTGGGGACAGCCAACCGGCCCACTCATCGATCATCACAATGATCATGTTGATGGCGCGCAGGCCTCCCGGGTTCGCCGGACCGTGCAGACTGGGCCCTATGCGTTCCCTGGTCATCAAGGCAACTGCCGGTTCGGACGCGCCGGAGCGATGCTCGCAGGCGTTCACCGTCGCCGCCGTCGCAGTCGCCAGCGGTGCGGCCGTCTCCTTGTGGCTTACCGGCGAGTCCGCCTGGTTCGCGCTGCCGGGACGCGCCGCCGCATTCGTGCTGCCTGAGTCCGCACCTCTGGACGACCTGCTGGATGCGGTTCTGACCGGTGGACAGGTAACTGTCTGTACTCAGTGTGCGGCCCGGCGAGGCATCGGCCCCAATGATGTACTCCCAAGTGTACGCATCGCGGGCGCCGCCGTCTTCGTGTCGGAGGTACTGGCCGAGGGAGCCCAGGGGCTCGTGTACTGACCTGACCTGACCTGACCTGACCTGCTGATACCAGCCTTCAGAACCCTGCCAGGCGACGGCCCCACCTGCCGAGCAACAGCTCCTGCAAAGGCAGACCACGGCCAGGACACGAGGAGACTCCTTCACGGCGTCAGCCTGATGGGGTTTTGTAATGGCATGATGCACGAACCCGATGTCCTGTACGCAGTCGTCCAGTTCGACACCACCGCGCGGCGGACGGTCCGGCGAGTCGTCGCACCATTTCCGGACCGGAGTTCCGCTGCACTGTTCGCGACCGATAACGGTCTGCGTGACTTCGCCGTCGGCCCGATGGCGTTTGCCGTGCCAACGCGGGCTGCATGCACCAGCCAGAGCATTCCCGCGCCCCGGTCGAGTGGTTACTGAGAACCTGCGGTGAGGGGAACCTGCGGTGAGAGCCGGAAACCCCGGCGGCGCGATCGTAACCCTGCGCGCGCCGCCGGGGTCGTGGAAAAACCTATGCGGCTACTTCCACCTCGGTGTCGACAGGCTCGCCCTGGCGGGCAACAACCTTCCGTTCTCCGGAGCCGCCCGGGACCAGCGCCCGGACGGTCCACGAGCCCGGTCGGGCAAAGAAACGGAACTGACCGGTCGCGGACAGCGGCACCTCGGCGGTGAAGTCCCCGCCTTCGTCCAACAAGCGCGCATAACCTGACGAAACGGGCGAGCCGTCCTTCAGGACGACGCCCTGGATGACAGTTTCCTTGGCCACGTCAATTCCCTCCACCGAAGGTCCGCCGCTGGTCGCACCGCACACGTGTCAGGCGCCCTTCTCGATCGGGACGCCGACCAGTGAACCGTACTCGGTCCACGAGCCGTCGTAGTTCTTCACATTCGGCAGGTCGAGCAGCTCGTGCAGCGCGAACCAGGTGTGTGCCGAACGCTCGCCGATACGGCAGTACGCGATGGTTTCCTGCGTAAGATCCACCCCCGCGTCGGAGTACAGGGTGGTCAGCTCGTCGTTCGTCCTGAAGGTGCCGTCCTCGTTCGCGGTCTTCGCCCACGGGATGTTCTTTGCGGTCGGGACGTGCCCGGCCCGCTGCGACTGCTCCTGTGGCAGGTGCGCCGGAGCAAGCAGCCGCCCGGCGAACTCGTCGGGCGAGCGCACGTCGACGAGGTTCTTCTCGCCGATCGCGGTTATGACCTCGTCCCGGAAGGCGCGGATGTCGGTGCGGACGTCGCTGGCGGTGTACTGGGTGGCCGGGCGGTTCGGGACCTCGTCAGTCAGCGCGCGACTGTCCAGCTCCCACTTCTTGCGGCCACCGTCGAGCAGCTTGACGTCGGCATGCCCGTAGAGGGTGAAATACCAGTAGGCATACGCTGCGAACCAGTTGTTGTTACCGCCGTAGAGAACGACCGTGTCGTCGTTCGAGATGCCCTTGGTCGACAGCAGCTTCTCGAACTGCTCCTTGTTGACGAAGTCGCGGATCACCGGGTCCTGAAGCTCCGACTTCCAGTCGAGGCGGACCGCACCCGGGATGTGACCCTTGTCATAGGCGGAGACATCCTCGTCGACCTCGACCAGGACAACCTTGGGGTCTGTCAGGTGCGCATCGGCCCAGGACGGGTCGACGAGCGCATCGGAACGACTCATGCGTGCACTCCCTTCACGGAACGTATGGCGAGATATATCTGGCAACCGAGACAAAAGTCGATGGCAGCATTCAGGAACGCCGCTACAAATGCAAGCGCGGTGGCGGTGTATCCAAGACCGGGGACACCGGCGAGAAATCCGATCGTGCCCACCGCACCGAAAGCCGCACCGACCGCCTGCGCGAACCGGGGCGGTTGTGGATCCTCCAACTCGGCCGGCGGCCCGAGGCGGGGGCGGATCAAGGTGCGATAGAGTAACCCGTACGGTGCCCACCGGACTCCGAGGACGGCCCCGGTGAGGAAGACCGCTGTCTGCGCGAGAAGTAGCCATCCGCTGGCGGTCAGCGTGACCACCGCGAGGACAACGCTGGTCACAACTGCGGCACATCGAGGACCTCGCGGGTCGACCACGAACTCATCTCCTGAAGGGCGGGCCCGCTGACAGCGGGCGACATCAACGCACAGATCAGGAAAGTCGACACGATGTGCTACCGACACGACACAGATCGATCGTGCGGCGGCTGACGAGCTCGGTGGCAAACATAACCTCTCGACCGTAGCAGCGAACATGACCGATGTGTTACCGATCCGACCAGCTGTCGCGGTGATCGAAAGTGCCGGCTCCAGAGTCGATCACGTCACCTCGCCGTCTGCGGTGGACACCTCACCTACAGCGAGTTCCAACACGGCGAAGACGGCCGCCCTGCTCGGTGGGGCGCCGCTGGCCCGAGCCACCTCCCAAGCCTGCCCATCAAGGACCAGGACGGTCGGCGTCCGCCGGATCCGCAGCCGCCTGACCAGCTCCAGATGCGACTCGGCATCGACCTCAAGATGGCGCACGCCCGCAACGGTCGCAGCGACGTCGGCGAGGATCCGCCGGGTCGTCCGGCAGGGAGCACAGAACGCCGTGGAGAACTGCAGCAGCGTGGCACGCGCGCCGGGCATGATACCCAGCTCCACAAGCTCGCTTGCAAGATCCATAAGCGACTCCCCGTCGCGCGGATGAGCACTGGCACGAGAACCCACATCAGGCGTGTCAAAAGTCGTGGATGCGCCCACTACGCCCGGAACGCTGCCATCAGCCGAGCTGCCCGACGCCGACGTGCGTGTCATCCGGAACCGCCCGTCTCGAACCCGAATGATCATAATGATCACACCGACAGCCGCCAGTGCCCCGAATAACACCCACATCCCGGTCACGACTGCGTCCAGCGCATTCGGGCGCCAACTTCTTCCTGACCTTGCGTCTCGCCCGCCGGCCGGCGTGGGCTAGCGGTCACCAGATGTGGTCACCGTCAATAATCTTCCACGCGAACGGGTCATCCTGCGAGCGTGTGCGCGGCGGCATACACGAACACCGCCGCCACGGCCAGCGGGAGTACCGCGACAAGGGGCCATTCGAACTCCGGATCACCACTGGCACGGAGTTCGGCGACCCCACGGGCGACAGCCATGTCGATGATGACGGCTACCGCCGCGGCTACCGTCGCGATCGCCGTGCCGTCGGAAACGGTCAACCCGCCGGATGCGGCGCCGAAGACAGCCCCACCGGCACCGGCCGCCACCACGCCGATGAGCCGGAAGATCAACGGCCAGCCGGCCGGGCGGGCCACCCGGCCGCCGACGAACCCCGCGCAGGCCCGCGCGACCAGGACAGCCAAACCCCCGCCGACGAGGCCGACAGCCACCATCGCGGGGCCGACCGCCCGGCCGGTCGGCGTTTCGATCGAGGCCGCGTCCACGTAGCCGGTCAGCAGGGTGACGATGACCACCCCACTGAGCCCCGCGGCCATGTCCACCGTCACCCGCACGGGCTGATCCGATGTCGCCGTACCGGGGCTGGCCCGCCGCCGCGCCAGCTGACCGAGGATGACCGCCACCACCGCGATACCGATGACCCCGGCGCCATCGCCGAGCTCGTGGGAGTCGGTGAGCAGCGCGGTGGCGTCCGCGGCCAGCGCGGCCAAGCCGACGATCACCAACGTCCCGATGGAACCGGCAAACGTCCGCACCCATGCCCAGCCGAGGAGGAACTGCTCGACGGCGATGACGGCGACGAGTGGCAACGGCCCGACGCCGGCAACGAGCGCCGGGACGACCGCGGCTACCACTATCGAGACACCGGTGAGAAACACCGGCGGTCCACCCGCCCGCCGCGACCGCGGCGCAGTCACGGATGCCGGCACGTCTGCCGACTCCGTCCTGACGGCCGTCTCGGCCCCGCGGGCTCGCACACCACCATGTTCCCATACCCCGGCGACTACCCCGGCGACGATGCGAGCGCGACGAACGGGACGAAGCCTGCCGAACAGGTCTATCGCGAAGAGTCGATCATGGCGGCCATCACCCACCGGCGAACGGCGGGAGCACCTCCACCACAGCGCCGTCCACAAGTGCCACGTCGGCATGACTCCGGGTGCCGACCGGAGCATCGTCCACGAGGAACGCGCAGCGCGCCAGCACGGCGTTCAACCGCCCCGGGCGGCCCAGGGAGACGGCGTCCAGTAGGTCGGCAAGGGTATCGGCGTTCTGCTGCTCCTCAGGTACCCCGGCCGCATCCCTGGCCGCAGCCCAGTAACGGATCGTCACGCAAGCCATGGGAACTCCGGGATCTCGGGTGTGTCATCACGGTCCGATCGCGGACTCGCCGACACGTCCGGGCCTGGCTGGCCTGGGCCTGGCTGGCCTGGGCCTGGCTGGTCTGGGACCAGCCGGTCCGGCCCTGGCTGGCCAGGGAGCAGCCGGTCGACGCCCGCGCGCTCACCACGGCCGACGAGCAGATCGGGCAGGTGGCGGCCGATGCGGTCCAGCAACCCTGGCACAAGCCCCGATTCGGCGTGCCCGAAGCCTGGGATGATCCACAACTGGCCGTGCTCCCCCGAAGCCACCGCCAGCGAATGAGGATGATCCAGGGTGAAGTAGGTGTCCCGGTCTCCGTGGACGAACAGAACCGGCGTCGGCGCGATCCGGCCGGCGACGTCGAGCGGGGACGCCGGGATCATCGGCCAGATTTCGGACATCAGCCGTACGCCGAGCGCGTGCCGGGCGATGCGGCGGCCGGCGGCGGTCTCCGCGAGCCAGCTCAGGCGCCGCATCGCCGCAGTGTCACGGACGTACCAGCGGCTCGGCGCGCTCACGCTGACGACGGCGTCAACCGGGTTGCGCACGGGGTACCCGCGCACGCAGTCCCCGCCGCGGGCGAAGGCCGCGTGGCGCAGTACCGCGGCGGCCCCCATCGACCAACCGACGGTGATGACGTTCAGGTAACCGAGCCGCCGGGCTTCCCCCACGGCCGCGTCCACATCCAGAACCTCCAGATCGCCGAAGGTGCACACGCCCGAGGACTGGCCGTGACCCCGCAGATCCGGGGTGAGCACGCCGGCATAGGGCCGGATGCCGTCGCTGACCGCCCTGACCGGGGGTTTGTCACGAAAACCGGAAAAACCGTGGACGACGACGACCCCAAGATCAAAACTACGATCGGCGGCAGAACCAACACGGCCACAATGGGTCGTGGCGAGGATCTCACCGTCCGAGGTGGGGAGAACCCCGAAGACGGTATGAGCGGAGTAGGACACTCCGCTATCCTCCCCACAGGCCGGTGTTCGTTTCACGCCCATGACGGTCGTGGAACGCGGGGGGCCGGTCGCAAGGTATCCGTGGGTCGACGCTGCCCCAACATCGCAACCGAACCCTGGAGGAGTCGACTTGAGCGTCGTCCTGTTGCTCACCAACGCCCCCGGACCATCCGCGGAGTCCTTTCCCTCACTCGGGCTCCTGACTCACACCGTTCGCGTCGCCCCACTCGAGGCCAGCGCGCTCCTGGACGCACCACCAGTGGACGTCGTCGTGGTGGACGGGCGCCGGGAACTCGTCGTCGCCCGCGGCCTGTGCCGCCTCCTGCGCACAACCGGGCTCACCACTCCCCTGCTCGCGCTCGTCACCGAGGGTGGGCTGGCCGCGGTGTCAGCCGACTGGGGCGTCGATGACGTCGTCCTCGACAGCGCCGGACCGGCTGAGGTCGAAGCGCGGTTGCGGCTCGCGATCGGTCGGGTCGCGGCGGCCGGCGGCACTGCGGAAGCCGGTGTCATCCGGTCCGGCGACCTGTCGGTGGACGAGACCACCTACTCGGCCAAGCTGCGCGGCCGTCCGCTCGAGCTCACCTTCAAGGAATTCGAGCTGCTGAAGTACCTCGCCCAGCACCCCGGCCGGGTCTTCACTCGCGCCCAGCTCCTGCAGGAGGTGTGGGGTTACGACTACTACGGAGGTACCCGGACGGTCGACGTCCACGTGCGTCGGCTGCGGGCCAAGCTCGGCCCGGAGCACGAGTCGATGATCGGTACGGTGCGGCACGTTGGTTACAAATTCGTCGCGCCTCCGATCGCACCGCTGCCTGAAGACGCGGTGGCCAGCCACAACGAAAGGGAAGTGGCTCGCATCCCCCAGCGGGTCTCGCTCTAGCAGCCTCGGGGCTGAAGGGCGTGCGAAATTATCATGATCGCACGCCCTTCAGCCACACAGGCAATCTGAAGCCTCCGGGCGTGCGAAAATACCATGATCGCACGCCCTTCAGCCAGGCGAACGTCCTAATGTCGCGCAATGACGCTGTACTGGACCCGGCAACTGACCTCCCACGACGTCGACGCCCTTCGGGACTTGGTGACCGCGGCCACCGGCGCGGACGGGGTCGCCCCGTTGTCCGATGACGCAATGTTGCGATTGTCGCCCGATCCACTCACCAGCGGGCACCATCTGATCATCACCGCATCAGACGCATCAGACGCATCAGACGCATCAGACGCATCAACATCGCGCGAGATCGCCGGATACGCCTACCTGGCCGTCCGCTCCGATGACAGCTGGCAGGCGGAGCTGGTCGTGCATCCCGGACAACGGCGTCATGGCAGCGGCGGGCACCTTCTCGCCGCGCTGACCGCGTCCGCTGACCAGGCCCACGCGCAGCTCGATGTCTGGGCGCACGGCGACCCACCCGCGACGGTGACGCTGGCGCACCGGTACGGCTTCGTTCGCGAACGCGTGCTCTGGCAGATGCGCCGACCGCTGTCCGCCCTCCCCGACATAGCACTGCCACCGGGTGTCACCGTCCGCACCTTCATCCCTGGACAGGACGAGGACGCAGTGGTGGCGGTCAACCGTGCCGCCTTCGCCGACCACCCCGAGCAGGGCCGCTGGACGGTAACCGATGTTCGTCTGCGGGAGGCCGAACCGTGGTTCGACCCAGCGGGCTTGTTCCTCGCGGAATCCGCCGGCCGGCTGGCCGGTTTCCACTGGACAAAGGTTCACTACGGCATCGACGACATACCCGGGCCCGGTGGCATTTCGACAGCCGAGACCGCCGCCACGAAGACCGACGTCGGCGAGGTCTATGTCGTCGGTCTGGAGCCCACCTTCGCCGGGCGCGGGCTCGGCCGCGCCTTGACCCTCATCGGGCTGCACCACCTACGCGATCAGGGCCTGGCAACGGTGATGCTCTACGTCGAAGACCTCAACCAGCGGGCAATACGCCTGTATGAAGGCCTCGGCTTCACCCGGCACCGCGCGGACATCTCCTACCGGCGCGCACCCGACGCAGGTGCGCAGGCCTGATCACACCTCACCTCCATCAGCGCTCTGGGGACTGCGGCCTCCGGGCGCACGATCTGACGATCGTCGCGCGCCCTTTGGTCCTCTACGCAGTCGGCTCGTCAGCGAGGCGGAAACGGTAACCGACGCCGCGGATACTCTCGATCAGGCGAGGGTGGTCAGTATCGCCGGTATCCCCGAGACGGCTGCGCAGGCGGCGTACGTGCACCGCCAGCGTGTTGGTCTCATGGCTGGTCGTCCCCCACACACGTTCAAGCAGTGTCTGGCGGGTTACCACGGACCCGGCCCGTTCAAGCAGGATGCGCAGCAGCCTGAACTCCTGCGGAGGCAGCCGCCCC
>NZ_CAUVXI010000134.1:13548-14722 GCF_963555845.1 Protofrankia sp. Cas8
TACGCCGTCCACCCGGACCTCGTATGCGACCGTGTTCAGGATAACCCCTCCGACGCGCAACACCCCGGGCTCGGCCCGGTCCACGCCGAAGCCCCGGACGGACCGCACCAGCCCCAGCACCTCGTTGATCCGGTACGGCTTGACAACGCATGCACTCGCGCCTGCCTCCAACCCCGCCGCGGCCTGCCGCCGGTCCTGCGGGCCCACCCCAAGCAGAATCGGCATGTCGTCGCGGGTGCGGACAGTCCGCACCACTGTCACACCGTCGATGATCGGCAGACGCGCGGAAATGAGCACGACCGCCGGTGCCAGGCGACCGATCTCCAGCAGTGCACGCGCACCGTCCACCACGACGCTGACCTCGACGCCATGGTCTGCGAGGGCGGACAGAAGCTCGGAGTCCGCGGCTGCGTCGGCAACCAGCAGTGTCGGGCTCCGGCCGCTCGGCAGGTCGGGCTCCTCCCCGGAGCGACGCTGCTCCGGGGCAAGGGACTCCTCTTCAAATGGCTGCACGAGATGCATCCGAGTGGTCACAATGAATTCGGGTGAGCTCGAGGCCGGCAACTGCCCGGTTCAGCCGAAACGCCCGGTGATGTACTCCTCGGTGCGCTTTTCACTCGGCTTCGAAAAAATCTTCTCCGTCTTGTCCATCTCCACCAACCGTCCTGGATCGCCGGTCTTGTCAAGAGTGAAGAACGCCGTCGTGTCACTGACCCGGGCGGCCTGCTGCATGTTGTGCGTCACGATGACAATGGTGTAAGTCGACTTGAGTGTGGCGATCAGATCTTCGATGGCCAGGGTGGAGATCGGATCGAGTGCGGAACACGGCTCATCCATGAGCAGAACCTGCGGTTCCACCGCAATCGCGCGCGCTATGCACAACCGCTGCTGCTGTCCACCGGAGAGACCGGCGCCGGGTCGGGCGAGACGGTCCTTGACCTCCTCCCACAGGTTGGCGCCGCGCAAGGACTGCTCAACCCGCTCGTCGAGCAGTGACTTCTTGCGCGTGCCATTCAGCTTCAGCCCGGCGATGACGTTCTCGTAGATGGACATCGTCGGGAATGGATTCGGCCGTTGGAAGACCATGCCGACGGTACGACGCACGTTCACCGGGTCGACCCCGGCACCGTAGAGGTCCTGACCGTCCATCCGGACCTGGCCCTCGACCCTGGCG
>NZ_CAUVXI010000135.1:0-8756 GCF_963555845.1 Protofrankia sp. Cas8
AGAAGGGTCCGCAGGCCGAGCACGTCCGCCCGGTCTGACCCGTTCGGTGTGGAGCGCCCGCCGTCGGCGGGTGCTCCACACCGGTACGTCCTACAAAGCTTGGCATTTCCTCAACGTCCGACCGCTTTGGCGATGGCCTTCGGCGGTCGGTCTTTGCGTGTGGGAGCATTGCCGGCGGAAGATCATAGTAGGTGCACGGCGACGGACGCGGCATGACCGTAACGACGCTTCCTGGCCGTGGAGCGTGTGCCTGTTACTGGTTGTAGGTCCAGGCTGATCCCGTACCCCGGTACTGCTCCACCGGGATCGGCCCGACACCCGGCCGCATCCGGTCGGTGTAGAGATGGCCGCACAGATGGTCGATCTCATGTGCGACAAGCCGGGCGAGACCCCGGTCGAAGACGGTGATGTGCCGAGTCCCATCGATATCGGTATGTTCGACGTGGATCGTCAGCGGGCGAGGTACCAGGCCCCGGACGTCGAAGAAACTCAGGCATCCCTCGTACTGTTCGTCGCTGTCCGGGGACTCCTCGACGATCCGGGGATTGAGCAGGGTGACTGTCTCCCCGTTCGGAGCTCGGACGATCGCGGCGGCACGGTTGATCCCGATCTGGGGTGCCGCGATCCCCATCCCCTTACCGAAGGTATGCAGGGCGGCGACACGGGCGATGGCCGAGACCAGTTCCGCGATGACGCGGCGGGCATCCTCGTCCTCCATAGGAAGATCGAATGAGCGGGCCGGGTGTCGTAGGATCTCGGCGTCGTCCTGGACGATCCCGACCGACGCCATCTGACTGCTCGGGCTCATGGACTCGTTCGGGACGGGGGCTGCGGTGCGGAAGTTCCACTCCAGCCGGTAGCGGGTGTGCAGCGGCGGATGGTGCGTCTCCCAGGAGAAGATCCGCCGGTCACCGGTACCCTCCCGCCGGATCGCGGTTCGGAACGGAAACGCGTCGGCTGTCGTGGACGTCTCCATTCCCCACACCACCGGATCAAGGTCGGCGGGGAAGTCGAGGCTGACCGACAGATGCCGGGTAGGCGTGCGCACGGCACGTTGGAACCACTGCCCCCACTTGTCCTCACGGACCTGGTAGGCGTACTCGATGGTCGCGGTGTCCCCGGGGTAGAGCGGAAACCGACGGCGGACGTTCTCGAACAGCAGCCAGACTTCCTTGAGAGCGTCCCAGTCGGTCTTCACCGTCCAGGACATCTCCTCCCCGTCGCATCGGGCCGCCAGACGCAGGAAATCCCAACGCAGCGGGTTCGCCCGGTACAGCCGCGCGGACCGTTCCGGGTCGCCCGGATACCGGTCGACGGAGATCCGCATGAGGTAGCGCGTGACCGGTTCGGACCCGACGTTAGTGATCCGGCGGCGCTGCTGCGGGTAGTAGACCCCGCCGTCGTAACGCAGTTCGGCGAAGTCCTCCTCAACCACCAGACCGCCGGTGCCGACGTCCCGGCCGGGTGAGGTCTCCGGTTCCGCCGGGTCGATGGTCTGCGGGTGCGCGGCGCCCGCTGGTGTGTCGGCTTCCCAGGGGCGCGGGGCGAGCCGTAGGAACGCGCCGGGAATGCGAAGGCCGTCGGCGATCCACTCGATGACCTCCAGGGATTGGATCCGTTCCTCGCCGCGGACGATCCGGCTGATCCGCGGCTGGCTGAAGCCGTCGATCGGCGAGGCGATCCGGTCCTGGCTGGCGTGGTCCCACTTACGCATCAGCAGGAAGGCGGCGGCAAAATCGTGAGCGTAGAGGGCGGCGCGCATGTCGTCCCGGACCAGCAAGGCGGGCGAGACCGTGTAGGGGGAGCGGGTTCTCGCACCGGTCCTCCGCCGTCTCAGGGGTAGCCGCATGGCTGACCGCAGCCGCGTGCACATGCCGGCACGCTGAGCGTAGCGCGGCCATGCCGCCCCGGTATATCCGCTTGTGCGGCAGGGCTTCCGCAGCGGCCGGCGATCGTTCGGCAACCGGTCGGCAGCTCTCATCGGGCTTCGGCACCCATGCCGTGACTCCATGCCACCTCGGCGTTCCGCGGCTGCCCTGTTGACCGTCAGGCTTGTTGTCAGCCGGCCCCGCCTCGTGTCGAACGATTTCCGCAGGGCCGGGCCGGCGCCCAACAACCGACGGGATCGGGACAGAACGGGATGGTGGAGAACTCGTGACGGTGGCCAGCACGGACACGGCGGACGACGAAGCCGAGCACTACGTGGTGACGATCCGGCCAATGGCATCTCCGGCTGAGTTGATCCGGATGTGGGCGTCGCTGCCAGACGATCCCACCCGTCCGGGGCCCGCTGGATGACCCCGAAGCTGGTCCTCCGCTGTAGCCTGAGCCGGTTTGACGCTCTCCAGACCGTTGGTGGCAGCCAACAGCGCGGCGCCTGACGAGCCATGGCGAGGGATGCCGGTGCGATGATCGAGTTCACGATGGGCACCACCCCATGTGACGACCCTCCCCCCGACCAGGCGTGGTTCTGGACATCAGCCTGGCAGGCCGGCGAACGTAAGGCCGACGAGGACATCGTGACGGGCCGCACGACCGCCTTCCGCAGCCTGGAAGAATTCGACGCCTACGCCCGTGAAATCGTCGCGGACGGCGACGAACACCTTCCCGCAGCGCCTGATCGCCACCGCTGGTCAGCAGGACCCACTTGGTCGAGGGTTCGGCGAATATCCCACTCGTGGTGGTAGGCATCGTGGGCGTTGTTGTGGGCAACGTCAGCCGAGTGTTGCTTCCCGCGTCCGGCGTGTACCAGGACGACGCGGCCGCTCATCGCCAGGTCGATGGCTTCTGCCCATTCGGTGGCGGCGTGGCGAAGAGACCAGAGTGCTCCGGCGACGGGAAGCTGGTTGTAGGCACGGGCGCGCCCCAGCAGAGCCTGGTCGTAGCCCGGAACATCCATACCGCTACCCAGCGCAGTTCCTGCGAGCCGCTCGGCCCAGATCCGCAGGTTGTCCGTGACGTGGCAGACATACCCCCCGGCCGTCCACTCGAGGTTGGGGTGTCGCAGGGAGCTGTCCTTCCCGTCGAGAAGGTCGGTGTACCGCTGCGGGATTGCCGCGATCAGCGCGGCGGCGGCTTCCGGTGTGGTCGACCAGTCGTAGCCGCATTCCCGGCACGGGTTCCCATAGAGGGTCTTGCCCCACATGTCCACGGGTCCAGTCTCGCGCATCCCGGTCAACGTCCCGGCCCGGTGCCGAGACCGGCATGAAACCGCAGCAACCGCGTCTTGGGCCCACCCAGGACCGGCCGAGCCTGCTCGATCAGCCTGGCGAGTGAGCCGGCGCGGGCCGGGTCCGGAGCGCGGTAGGTCGTGGCCGCCTGTCGCTCGAGCCAATTGGCGATGTCCGCCCGCGAACCGGCGCGCAGGCGTAGGTCGGGGTCGTCGACCAGCGCGAGGTTGGTCGCCAACCGCTGCCAGGTGTCCCCCCCGGTCAGCAGCCGGTAACCGGCGAACCGTACGTGCGACGCATTGTCCGGCGTCAGCAGTGCCTCGAACAGTGCAGGGTCAAGATTGCCGATGTGGTGGCGCAGCGCCACGACCGCCGCCCGGGTCACCGCGCCGGACCCGTCAGACAGCAACGGGAGCAGTTCCGCTGGGCGGATCAGCCCGAGACGACGCAACGCCCGGATCGCCTCGACCCGCCATCGCGGCCGCGGTGACCAACCGCGGGCCGCCCGGCGGCAGCCAGTATTCACCGGCTCCGCACACACGTTCCCGCACCTGTGGCACCCAGTCGCAGGTACGCAGCGCCAGCACGGCGACAGCCGCCGGGTGTCTCTGACCAGACAGGTGGACGACCGCGCCTTCACGAATCCAACCATTGTGGTGACAGCCAGCGACTACCAGGCGCAGAAGATCTATCTCGCCGTCAGCAAGGGCAGTCGGGAGCAGGCACGACCAGCGCGCCGCCCACGACTGCTCCCGCAGCGCAATATCCACGGCCAGCCACCAGCGCGCGTCGGACCTGCGCGAACTCCGATGCGCTGAGACCGCGGTCGTCCCCACGAGCCGCAATACGCAACCAGTCGACAGCCGGAAGCTCCGACAGGGGTTCAGTCTGGAGCGGTTCGCCAGCGCGTTCGGCAAACTCTCGCAGCCGCCCCCACAACCGCCCCCACAACTGCCCGCCAAGCGACACCCAACCCACCGTGGCTCCACCCCCATCCGGTCACCCGAGCCACCGACGATTACCGCCCATTCTGGCGACCACCATCCGAGCCATCCACCGCATTTACGCACCGTCTGACGCTGGTGTACGACATAATGGTGAAACACGCGCGTTCCATCCGAAACCGCACACCTGCCCTGGGGGCTGCATGCATCGACACCTCGATCGGGTGCCGCGCCGGAAAGTACTGCTGCTCGTGCTACCGCTCGTTGCCGCGTCCTGCGGTGGCTCGGCCGGTGCCGTGCATTCGGCGGCCACTCCGCCATCGGCAGTCTCCGCCGGATCGACGATCACGCGGTGCGCCATGGCGGGCCTCACCGTCACTTTGGGCACGGTCACGACCGTCGCCGCGTCACAACGCCAGATCCCCGTGACGTTCACGAACCGGTCGGCGACCCGATGCAGCATGTACGGATTCCCGGGCGCGCAGCTGCTGTCCGCGAACGGAGCCACGTATGACATCCCGCGATCCCCGCTCGTCAGCAGCACGAGGATCGTTCTCGCACCGGGCGCGAACGCGCACGCGACGCTGACCTACCTCGCCGATGACACGGCCAGCAGCTCCGATTTTGCCGCGACGCGCCTCGGCATCACGCCACCCGATGAGCGCAGTTCCACCGTGTTGCCGTGGACATACGGACCGATCGTCAACCAGGAAGGCGCGACGCATCCCGGCACCTACATCATGGCCCTCACGCCCGGAGCGTAAGCGCGTACCTGTCCCGAAGGCATGCTCGAGGGCCTGCGCGGGCGGCAACGGCGATGAACGACTTCCCCGCTGCGCCGAGGGGAAGCGCCCCGGTGGGAAACCACCAACACGGGGGGAGTCGGTAGTCACCCCACCGGGACGCTCCCAGGGTAGCGGGCCAGAGGCCCGCGCGTCCCACTTGGCACCCAAAAACCCGCAACGAGCCCGAGTTTTTCTGCGGGCGCCCACCGCGCACCACCGTGCCCGTAAGGTCCTTTTCAGAAAGCTATTTATGATCATTTATCGGCATCGGGACGCGGTGTCAAGTGCCGCGTCGCCGCCAATCCCTTCAAAGTTAAGTTAACATAACTTAACTTTGAAGGTGACACACGTCATGGCCGCATGTGGATGGCTACCGCCGCCTGGGACCCGACGGACCCGGTGAGCCACGTCGCGCCGAGGTTGTATTAGAAATGCCGTGCCGGACACATAACAGTCGTGTCACAACAGAAGTCGTGTCCCAGCAGATGCGACAGCACGACCAATGTCACAGCACGACGGTAATCATCTGACAATGGAAATGAGGCTGGCTGATGTCTCTGCTCGATCGCGGCACGTCCCCGGACCCCTTCGATACCCTCCCCCCCGCGCCGTTGTTCACCCTCACCAGTGACGACTTCGCCGACGGTGACACGCTCCCGCCGACGGCTGTCCACACCAGCGCAGGCGGGCAGAACCTCTCGCCGCACCTTGCGTGGACGGGTTTCCCGCCGGGGACGCAGAGCTTCGTTGTCACCTGTTTCGACCCGGACGCACCGACGGGCAGCGGCTTCTGGCACTGGACGTTGGTCGACGTTCCAGCCTCGGTCACCGAACTGCCGCACGGAGTGGCCAGCGGTGACCTTTCCGGCCTACCCGTGGGCTCCTTCCACGTCCGCAATGATTATGGAACAGTCGATTTCGGTGGCGTCGCACCTCCGGAAGGTGACCGTCCACATCGGTACGTCTTCGCCGTCCATGCGGTCGACGTCCCCTCGCTCGGGATCCCCGACTCCGTCTCGCCGGCGGTGGTCGGGTTCAACCTGACGTTCCACACCCTCGCCCGCGGGGTCCTTCGGGCCACCTACCAGCGCTGACCTTTTCCCGGCGCCTGTTGGGAATCGAGTGGCCGCGACCGCCCACGGCTGCCCACAACGGGTCGCACCAGGCGGGTGGGCAAGCATCGCCCGACGCGGGTAGGTTGGCCTACATGATTCGCAAGCTCGTAGTTCTCGCAGTTGTCGCCGGCGCCGGCGCCGTGGCGACGGTCGTGCGCCGTCGGCGGGGTAAGGACGAGGTCGACCTCTGGCACGAGGCGACCACGGCCATCAACCTGAACTGACGTCCCGCCCGCAGGACCGTCCTGTCAGGCTGTCCTGTCAGGGCGTGTGCTCCTCTCTCTCAGCTCTGAGGTATCGGTCACCCCTGTGATCGTGTGATCCCCGGTGGATGGTTCAGGTTCGACCTCTGACCATCCACCGGGGACCCTGTGCGCCTGTGCGCCTGTCGGCGGTGAACGACCCGCCGGCCCGCTGTGATGCCTGGCCGGTTCCGGCTGCGTGGAGTCTCCGGTGGACCCGCATGCCCTGGTCGTTAAAGATCTTCAATCCTGGACTCCCATGCCCTTTTCCGAGGGCTTAACCCGCCAGTAGTGGGGTTGTGGTTGAGTTCCCTTTGGCATCCTATGTGTCTCATTACCGTTTGTGTCTAAGTTGTAGGCGAAGCGTTGTGAGAGCTGGCTGTCGGACGGGGACGCCCGGGATCGGTCCGGGCGCCTGGAAGGTGGCTCCGGGCATGAAGGGGACGGATGACAAGCGACAGCGGCGTGCCCGTCGGCGAATCACGGCACCTGATCGGCGCCAGCGGGTCGGATGACGACACTCCTCGGCCTCGCGAGGTTGCCGTGGGTGCTGGTTTGGGCGGATTCGTAGCTATAATTCTGCTCGTTGTGTCGGCTGTGCTCTCGGGCGGCGGACAGCATGAAACGACCGTGGTCCGTCCAGGCACGTCGGGTGACGGGCCGGCCAGCGCGGCGACGACGTCACCCGGCATCGTGGGTCCTTCCGGGCAGGACGCGCGGGACGCACAGGACGGGGTGACCACCGCTTCGGCTGCTGCGGCGGCGGCTGCTGCTCCCAGGCGGCCGCCGGCAGCATCGGGCAACAACCCGCGGCTGGTGGCTGCCGGTACCACGTCCGTGCTTGACCCGGTCGGAGCGTCAGCGGCTCCGGGCGGCGTTGGTCCGCCCACCGGCGATCCGGCGGGGCCTGTGGCCGCGGCGTCAACCGGGCCATCCACCGCCGCACCGGCGAATGCGCCCAACCCGGCGGCTTCGCCTTCAGCCGGCCAGGAGTCCGCCTCGACAGCCGGCACGGCCGAGCTGACGCGGGGTGGCGACTCGGCCAGCCCGCCGTCGCCGCAACCCGCACCGACGCCCTCCTGCCCGGAGGATGCGAATTTTGCCGGATCCCTCCTGAGGGCACTGGGGCTTGCATCCTGCAACTCCTGACACGACAGGCCACCGGGTAGGGACGGGGCGCGGGTTGTGCTCCGCGGAACACAACCCGCGCCCCGTGCGGTCTCATCCGTGACCGGCCCGCTACCTGCCCGCTACCGGCTGCGTGCCGTACTCTTAGAAGAGTTTCCCCTCGAGGGGACGTAGCTCAATTGGCAGAGCACTGCCTTTGCAAGGCAGGGGTTAGGGGTTCGATTCCCCTCGTCTCCACTCGCTCGATCATGCTGCTCGCCGACCGCCGTGCGCTCCGTTCCCGGCACGACGGGCATCGTTGCTGGTCGACCCAGGTGTCGTCACGGCCTCGGCGAAGCGGCCCTGCCGTATGAAGAGCCTGATCTGGGTCTGCGGTCGCGCGTGGGCAGGCTATCGTCAACGGTTGTGGACGAGCCGCCGATGTTCGTGGGGTCTTCCGACATCGCCGCCGTCCTCGGGGTGACCCGCCAGGCTGTCGACCACCGGATGCGGACCGATCCCCGTGCGCCTGCTCCTGTCGCGGTGGTCAACCGGACTGCGACCTGGGGTGGGACCCGGGTCTGGCGGCGTTCCGACATCGACCGTTGGCTCGGCGGTGCCGACCCCGACCGTTGGACGGTGTAGCCCCGGGTCGACCCGATAAACGGCTGAGAATCATCCGCATGTGGGCCGCGATGACATGCCAGCACGGTTCCCGGACAACCGAACCGGGGGGAATTGAACAGCACCGGGAAGATTATTCAAGTTGTCAGGTGGGCAAACCTTGCTCGATACGGTGCTGCGTGGGATGAAGGTTTGTGGCCCCTCGGAGCCGCCCGACGGGTGTAGTGTCTCGTGATTCAGCAACTTTACTTCTTCCCGCCCGTTTTTCATCCCGGCCCACTGCTGGGACAGCTGAATGGCGACCCGCTCGGCGGTGCGGTCGTAGGGGATGCGGACGAGCACGACGAACCGGCTGGTTCGGTCGACCAGCGTGGCGATGCTGTCGTGGACGAGCCTGGCGAACACGGTGCAGATGTCGATCAGGTAGCAAAGGGCTCCCGCGAGTACCGCCCGGGGCCGGGAAGGGTTTCGATCTTCTGGAACATTGATGCCGATTATGTCACGGTATGTTACTCTATGTATATATTTGTGATCGTGCGGCCGTAGGTTGCTGCGCAGCGTCCGGCGTTCCTGGCCCGCCAAGCGGTCAGGAACGGTTCGATCAGTGCCCAGCGGTCGTCGGAGAGGTCGCAGCGGTAGGTGGGTCGAGGCTGCATACCGCGGCCCTACGGCAACTCCAGATCCTTAAAGGTGTACCCGGCCCATCGGCCAGATTTATCGCATGCAATGACATCTTAGGTAGAAAACGTCATCATAACGGCCAATTCCA
>NZ_CAUVXI010000135.1:9126-15005 GCF_963555845.1 Protofrankia sp. Cas8
GATGAAGCCTCGTGGCCGGCACGAGGCTGCCACTCTGCTGCGGGATACGGCGGCGGTACCGGGGTCCGACTACCGGGCCAGCGGAGTTGCGTGAGGGTGCGGCCCGGAGCTGTGCCCGCGGGATTGAGGCTGCGCTCGCGGACAGCGGGATCAAGAACAGGCCGTGGTATGCGAAGGCGTGCCGCCAACCGGTCAGATCCGGCCGTCTACGCCACAGGCAGGCTGGCGTGCGCTGGGCTACACCTGTCATGACTTGGGGTACAGGTTGCCCCCACTGTCGAAGGGATCGACGCCCTGCTCGACCAGTTCGCTACTCGCTCCAAAGCAAGCTGACGAGCACGCAAGCACGACACGAGACACGTAGAACGCGGGCCTCATGCACTCTTGCTAGCGTCCTGCCCCGTCCGTAACGTGGCGGTCACGGCGATGAGTACCCGTGGAGGCGGCCGTGGCACAGGACAAGGGCCGCGAGAGGCGCAAACGAGAGCTCGGCGGACGCGGGCAGCAAGACGGCCGGGAGGCTGGATTGCGGACCTGCGACACCTGCCGCGGTACCAGCAAGGTACTCAAGGACACCTTGGAGCGTGACGAGGAAGGCGGCTTCACCGGCTCGAACGAAGTCGACTGCACCGTGTGCCAAGGGAAAGGGACGATCGGTGGCTGACGCGACCCCCGTTCTGGCGACGTTCGTCTCACTACGCTGTCCCGATCACCGCCGCGCCCGACGTCGGCCAGGTAATCCGCTCAAGGGCATCCGCGCGGCCGAAGACTGCGAACGGTGTCGGACCGTGTGGGCCGCTGGTTGCGGCCCTGATGCCATCCGGGACGAGGAACCCGGGCCGCCCGAACCTCTGCCGCCGGGCCGGTTCGACGGGCCTAGCTGACCCGGTTTCCAACCGCAAGTCCGTCCTTGCGCAGCCCGCGGGTAGCCGGTGTCAGTCCCCATCGCTCAGCGGACGCGACTGTGGTGTGCGTCGAGGTGCGTCCGAGCTCTGGGCTGGCCGGTTTCCCCGGCGATGGGCCCGCAGCAGCTCGAAGGCGATCGGGATGACCGAGAGCAGCACGATCCCGATGAAGATTCCCTCCACGTTGTCCGCCACGAAGTGGACCTTGCCGAGGAAATATCCGATCACTGTGACGCCACTACCCCACAGCAGCCCACCGATGATGTTGAAGGTGCTGAAGAGCCGGTAGTTCATCCCGCTGACGCCCGCGATGATCGGGGTGAACGTCCGGACGATCGGCACGAAGCGGGCAAGAATGATCGAACGGGGTCCGTAGCGCTCGAAGAAGTCGCGGGCCTTCTCCACGTTCTCCTGTTTGAACAGCCGTGAGTCGGGACGCCGGAACAGGGTGGGGCCGACCTTGCGTCCGAACAGAAAACCGGTCTGGTCGCCGAGGATCGCGGCGATCGAGATCAGGAGACAGGCGAGCCACAGCGGAGTGGACAACGTGTGGTTGGACACAAGCAGACCGACTGTGAACAACAGCGAGTCGCCGGGCAGGAAGAACCCGACCAACAGGCCGGACTCGGCAAAAACGATCAATAGGACGACGATCAGACCCGCCTTGGCCAGATGCTGCGCATCCAGAAAGCTCGGGCCGAGCGCGAGGGTGTTCGAGGCGATCGTGGACACTGAAGCAGACACTGTGCTGGGCCTCCGGAGCGGCTCGGGACGCAAAGGCGGCTGGCGGCCGATTCGGTTCCCACCTCGACCGGGCACTCTTCGCAGACGGCAACGAGCGTATCCAGCAACGGCTGCGCGGCTGGATACGGCCCGCTGTGGGGTTCCCACCAACGCCTGACAGGATGCCGGACGTGTCCGCCCTACTCGTCCTGGTCGTTGGTCTGATGGCGGGCATCGTGGCGGGCAGCGCGGCACGACGGCGCGGCCAGATGGCCGATGACGCCCATCAGATGGTCACTTTCTGGGTCCTCGACGTCGCCCTTCCCGCCCTGGCGCTCCGCGTCTTACACAGCGTGGTGTTCCCAGCCAACCTACTGCTCATCATCGCCGGCCCGTACCTGCTGTTCGTCGTCGGCGCGACGCTGTTTCTCTGCATCGGCCGTGTCCTGCGCCTGCGCCGGGACGTCGTCGGTGCGCTGATCGTCACCGCTGCTGTGGCCAACACATCCTTCGTCGGCATACCGATGGTCACGGCCTTCTTCGGGGCGGACTCGGTACCGGTCGCGCTTCTCGTCGACCAGCTCGGCTCGTTCGTCATCGTCGGGACGGTGGTCATCGCGGTGGCGGCCACGGCATCGGGGGCCGGTGTCACCCGGATGGAGATCGTCCGTCGGCTGTTCACGGCGCCCGCCCTGATCGCGCTGCTGACCGGGCTGATCCTGCGTCCGGTGGCGTTTCCGGGCTGGCTCACCGAGGCGTTGACGGCCCTCGGCTCGACGCTCACCCCGCTGGCGTTGTTCTCGATCGGCCTGCAGCTGCGCATCGGCGCGCTGCGCACCTGGCACCGGGAGCTCGCGATCGGCCTGCTGGTCAAGCTCGTCATCGGCCCTGCCCTGGTGTTCGGGGCCTACGCCCTGACCGGCTCTCTGGACGACCACGGGGTGCAGGTGGCGCTGTTCGAGACCGCGATGCCGCCGATGGTCGCCGGGGCGATGATCGCCACCCGTTACGACCTGGCGACGCCGCTGCCGAGCCTGATGGTCGGCGTCGGGGTGCCGGCGTCCCTGCTCACGCTGCCCATCTGGTCATGGATCCTGCAGGGCTGACGGTGCGCTGTCCCACTGGAGTGGATACCCGCCGGTCTGGCCTCCGAAGGATGTGAATCTGCTGCGATGGGAGCAGCACGAAAGTCACATCGTCCGGAGGCCAGGCCCGAGTCAGCATCTGGTCTCGGCACGCGGTGAAGGCCAGTTTTTGTCGGCGCACTGGCACCGCCGGTCTGGAACTCTCAGTACCAGCATAAGCTCGTTCTGTTTCGTTTGGAGTCCGCGGCCCAAGCTGGTCCTTGCATCGTGCATCGAGGCCGCAGGAGGGCGATCGGAATGGCAATTACAAGGAGCGGGGATACGCCGCTTCCCTGCATGCCCGATACGGGTGGACCGGGGAGACGACCGTGAGCACCTGGATGGCGACCACGGACTTTCTGAGCGGGCTCGTTGTCCTGGCCGTGACCGGCCGCAGCGTGCTTGGGACCGCGGTCGCACCCCGCGGCCGGCCATCGCGGCTCGTCTTCGCGACGGTACCCGTACTGATCCGTGGATCACAGTGCATCAGCCGGAGGCTGCCCAGCAAGCGGATTCATCGTGCGGTCCTCAGGACGGTCAGCCCGATCGCGCTACTTTTCCCTCCGCTCATGTGGGCATCAGGCACGGTGGTCGGGATGGCGCTGCTGGCGGCGTCGGTCGGGGCCGCTCCCGCTGGCATCCGCGCGATGCCATACGTGCTGGGCCAGCTCGATGATCCGAGATGGACCGGCCACGGCTTCCCACTGGCGGTATACGGCTGCCTGATTTTGATCTTCATCGTGTTGGCGACCAGGATCACAGCGGTTGCGTCCGCCTACCAGCGGCGTGAACGGTTCCTGTGGGCGCTGGCCAGCGAAGCACGGTCGTGTCTCGATGCCGAGGATGTCATCGTCGCCCACATGCATGGCGGAACACCGGATTCCCTGGATCGCATGATGAGCACCTGGCAGCTCTGGATCGCGGATCTCCGGTTCAGTCACACGAGCTACCCCGAGTTGCTCACCCTGCCGTCGTCACCCGACTTGTCCTGGCTGGACGCGACTCTGGTCATCCTGGATGTGGCGGCACTCATGGATGCCCTCTCACCGGGGACCAAACCGCCACCGACACGCCCACTGCTCGTCGCGGGCTGCGCGTTCGTCCAGGCGATGGCCAAGGACCTACAGGTCAGTGCTGTCCGTTCAACGCCGAGCCTGTACGGGCGGGAGGAGCGGTCCTTCCGGACGACCATCGCCAGGCTGGCCGATGCCGGAATCCACGCCGAACGGGACTATCGGACGGCCCGAGCCACCTTCCAACGGTGGCGGTCAAGGTACGCACCGTACACGGCCGCGCTGGCGGACCTCATGTGCGCGCAGGACGGCCTGCCGGTGAGCGAACTGATGCCCATAGCACCCTTCGAGTCGTTCGTCAGCAATCTTGATATTTCCGCGGAGGAACTGTCTCAAGCTTTCGCGCCACTGGCGCGCTAACCGGGGCTTGGTCGTGCCTGCGCCCGTGGGCTCCCCTGTGCCCGCGGGCTCCCCTGTGCCCGCACGTTCCTGGTACTGGCACTACCCGCATCGCAGCTGCGCCGAGTACCAGGCAACCAATACCTGTACCAGGACGGCCGCCACTACCAGGTATTCGCGATGCCAGCGCCAACACGGTCTGGATGATTTGTTGAGTTCGTCACATCATTTGCTTGTACGGATCGATGTGACGTCCTGCCCAGGCCCACCGAAGCTGCCGCGATCATGTCCTTCTCGCGCGGCCCGCGGTCCAGGGAACCCAACAAAATATGATCATCGCGAGGGGAAGGCACGCCAGCCATGACAGGGACGCCAGTGCAGGCCGGATACCGCTCCAGTGGATCTTCAGCGACATTGGGGAAGCCGGTCCCTGAGCCGGTCGCCATCATCGGTATCGGTTGCCGACTTCCCGGGGCTCATGGCACGGACGAGTTCTGGCGCGTCTTGCGGACGGGGTCCGACACCGTCACCCAGATTCCCGCGGACCGCGCGTTCGGCTCGCTCTACGACCCCCGACCGGGCACCCCGGGCCGCATCGCCAGCCGGGCCGGCGGGTTCCTGACCGACATCGATGCCTTTGACGCCGACTTCTTCGACGTTTCGCCCCGCGAGGCGGCCCGCATGGACCCCCAGCAACGCCTGTTACTGGAAACCTCGTGGGAGGCCTTCGAGGACGCCGGCCAGACACGAGGATCCCTGACCGGCACGCGTACCTCGGTCTTCCTGGCCTACCTGTCCACCCAGTACTCCGAGCTGCTGCGCGAGGCCGGGATCTGCGACATGCACAGCGCCATCGGAGCGGAGGGCCGCGGCACCGCAGCCGGGCGTCTGTCCTACGCCTTTGACTTGCGTGGCCCAAGCATGGCGCTAGACGCGACCTGCGCCTCGTCTCTGCTCGCCATCCATCTGGCGTGCCAGAGCATCCGCTCGGGGGAGAGCACGCTCGCGCTCGCCGGTGGCGTCAACATCATGCTGACCCCGGACCTGTCCATCGCGCTGTCCCAGGCCGGGGTGCTGTCGCGCTACGGACGCTCCAGGTTCGGGGACGCGGCCGCGGACGGCTACGTCCGCAGCGAAGCCGTCGCGGTCGTCATCCTGAAATCCCTCGAGCAGGCGCGGGCCGACGGCGATCAAGTTTATGCGGTGATCCGGGGAAGCGGTGTGACCAACGACGGCCGCAGCGGGGGCTTCGTGACGGCGCCGAGTGTGGAAAGCCAGGCCGAGATGCTGCGCACCGCCTACCACAACGCGGGCGTCGAACCTGGCGACATCGACTACATCGAGGCCCACGGCACCGGAACGGTCATGGGCGATCAGATCGAGCTCACGGCCATCGCCGAGGTCCTGAGCGAGGGACGGCCCAGCGACCGGCCCTGCGTCCTCGGATCGGCGAAGTCCAACATCGGTCACACCGAGGGCGCCGCCGGGATGGTGGGAATCATCAAGGTAGCGCTGAGCCTGCGCCACCGCACCATCCCCGCGAGCCTGCACATAGCCGAGCCCAACCCGGCGGTGCCCTGGGACGAGCTGCCGATCGAGCTCGCCACGACCGTGCGCCGGTGGCCGGACCGCGGCCGGCCGCGCCTGGCCGGCGTCAGCGCGTTCGGACTGTCAGGGACCAACGTGCACGTCGTCCTTGCCGAGGCACCGTGTGA
>NZ_CAUVXI010000136.1:0-14578 GCF_963555845.1 Protofrankia sp. Cas8
GGCTTTCAGACGGATCCCGATTACCAGAAGCTGCTCGACTGGGCGGACGAGTTCGTCCGCACCGAGGTTGAGCCTGTCGACCGGTTGGTCCGCCAGCCGTACGACCTCGCCGACCCGGTCCGTGCCGCGCTCATCCCACCGCTGCAGGAGAAGGTCCGTGCGCAGGGGCTGTGGGCCTGCCACCTCGGCCCGGAACTCGGCGGCCCCGGATACGGCCAGCTCAAGCTCGCCCTGCTCAACGAGATCCTAGGCAGGTCGCGCTGCGCTCCCAGTGTTTTCGGCTGCCAGGCACCGGACTCGGGCAACAGCGAGATCCTTGCGCATTTCGGCACGGATGAACACAAGGCGACGTATCTCGCGCCGTTGCTGCGTAATGAGATCGTCTCGTGCTTCTCCATGACCGAGCCGCAGGGTGGCGCCGACCCGAAGGTCTTCCGGACCCGGGCGGTACTGGACGGCGACGAATGGGTGATCAACGGGGAGAAGTGGTTCTCCTCGAACGCCCGTTTCGCCTCCTTCCTGATTGTCGTCGCGGTGACCGACCCGGATGCCTCCCCGTACCGGCAGCAGTCGATGTTCATCGTCCCAACCGACACGCCCGGCATCCGGTTCATCCGGCACGTCGAGCTCATCGACGAGGATGCCGGTCAGGGAACCGAGGGTTACATCGCGTACGAGAACGTGCGGGTGCCCCGCACCAACCTGCTCGGTGCGCAGGGCGGTGGTTTCGAGGTCGCACAGGTCCGCCTCGGCGGCGGCCGTATCCACCACGCGATGCGCACGGTCGGCCTGGTGAAGTGGGCCTTTGACATGATGTGCGAGCGGGTGCTGTCCCGGTTCACCCAGGGCGAGATCCTCGCGCGCAAGCAGTTGGTGCAGGAGGCCATCGCCGACACGTGGATCCAGATCGAGCAGTTCCGGCTGCTGGTTCTGCGGACCGCCTGGCTGATCGACGAACGTCAGGACTACCGCCAGGTCCGCGGTGACATCGCGGCCATCAAGGCGGCCATGCCGAAGGTCATGCTCGACGTCACCTCCCGGGCACTGCAGCTGCACGGCTCGTTGGGTCTGACCAAGGAGATGCCCTTTTTCGACATGCTCGTCGCCGGTTACACCGTCGGCCTCGCCGACGGTCCGACCGAGGTGCACAAGGTCACCCTCGCCCGTGAGGTGCTCAAGCGGTACAAGCCGACCGACGGGCTCTTCCCGACCAACCACCTGATCGCCCTTGAAGAGCAGGCCCGGGAACGCTACGCCGACGTGCTGGCCGACCTGTGACCGAGGAGCAACCGGCCGCTACCGTACTGGCCGCTACCGCACCTGCCGCCACGAGCGGCGGTGGGCTCGTGCTCTGCAACGTCTCGGTGGCGTCGCTGAGCTTTCGCGATGTCGTCACCGCCGCCTCGGCAGCGGGCTTCGACGCCATCTCGATCCTGGGCCGTTCGCTGCATCGGGCCCGCACCCGGGAGGGGCTGTCCGACTCCGACATCAGAGCCATGTTGGATGACAACGGCCTTGCCCTCACCGAGATAGAGGCGGTCGGTGACTGGCTCACGCCACCCCCGGTCGATCAGCCGGCGTTCATGAACCAGGTTCTCACCGAGGCCGAATATCTCCAGGCGGGACGTTCGCTGGGGGCCAGGACGCTGGTGGCGACGCATTTCGGGGATTCGGTCGAGCTGGACCGGGCCGCCGAGAAGTTCGCGGGCCTGTGCGACCGCGCCGCCGACCACGGGCTCAACGTCGCGCTGGAAGCGGTGGCGTGGGCAACCATCGGTGACATCGGGACGGCATGGGAGATCGCGCGCCGTGCCGACCGGCCCAACGCCGGCGTGCTCGTGGACGCCTGGCACCACAACCGGGGCCCCGGCGCCGGCGACGCCGAGTTGCTGCGCCGCGTCCCCGGGGACCGGGTGTTCGCGGTGCAGCTCAGTGACGCCGCGGCAACGCCGGTGGGCCCGCCCCTTGAGGACGTCCGGCACCGGCTGCTGCCCGGCGAGGGCAGTCTGGACCTGACCGGGCTCGTCGGCATTCTCGACGACGCCGGGGTGCGGGCACCGATCGGAGTCGAGGTCCTCAGTGCCGAGATCCTCGCGCAGGGTCCGGCCGGCGCCGGGCGGATTCTGATGGACGCGCTCCGCGCCACGCTCGACCGCGCGCGATCGACCGTGGCAACGGAGCCGACTGCAACGGAGCCGACATCGCCGGGGAGATAGACCCCGACGGTCAGGGGCCGTCCAGCCGGTGATCGATCACGCTGGACAGCCCCTGACCGAGGGCACCTGAGCGGGGAACCTCGGTCAGTCGCTGGATGGAAGCGGCTTGGCTTCCTTGAGCAGCAGGGGGGTCAGCCCATCGGCGACGGTACCCGCTCCGGCCTTGGTGACGAGGAGCTCGATCTCACTGGCCTCGTCGGTGTACCGCTTGCCCAGCAGCGCCCCACCGGAAAGTTCCGGCTTGAGGTCCAGCCCTTCGGCCGGCGTCTCCTTGGATGCGATCATCGGATGACCACCGCAGGTCAGGTCGATCTCGCTGGACCCGGGCCGGACCACGATCACCTCTGTGGAGCAGACCTGGCTCCGCAGCCGCAAACCTGTCTTGAGCCGCATGGTGTGCTCACGTCCTTTCGTATGTCGTGGAAGCGCCGATCTCGGCGACCAGCTGACGGCGTAGAAGCTTGCCGGTGGGCGTGTAGGGAAGGTCGTCGCGAAAGATGACCTCGTCGGGAGTACGGGAGCTGCGAAGCCTGGCCCGGACCCAGGCGCGCAGGTCATCCGGTTCCGGTGCCGCGTGCGCCTCCGGCACGACGACCGCGGTCAGGCGCTCGCCCCACTCGATGTCGGGCAGGCCGATGACGGCCACCTCCTTGACCGCGGGGTGGTGGATCAGCACGTCCTCGATCTCGGCCGGCGCGATGTTCTCGCCCCCGCGGATGATCGTGTCGTCCGACCTGCCTTCGACGAACAGGTAACCGTCGGCGTCGAGCCAGGCCCGATCCCTGGTGGGGAACCAGCCGTCGGCGTCGAGGACGGAGCCCAGCTCCAGGTACTCCCCGGAGATCTGACTGCCTCGCACCCACAGCTCGCCGATCTCGCCGGGGCCGGCGACCGCTCCGGCGGAGTCGCGGATCTCGCCTTCCACCCCGGGAACGAAACGGCCCGCGGAGGCCAACCGGGCCTGTACCGCCGGGTCGGCCGACGCGAGCGCCTCGCGGTGGTCCTCCGGACCGAGGATCGCGATCGTCGAGCTCGTCTCGGTGAGTCCGTAGGCGTTGACGAAGCCGGTACCCGGAAATGCGACGAGCGCCTTCTCCAGGACCGGACGAGGCATCCGGGCGCCGCCGTAGGCGATCGCCCGCAGCGTCGGCGTCGGTGCCTGGGCGCCAGCAAGCTCCTCGACGATGCGGGCCAGCATTGTCGGTACGACCATGGCGCTGGTCACATCCTCCTCGGCCACCAGGCTCAGCCATGCGGCCGCGGAGAAATTCGGCAGGTAGACGAAGCGGCGGCCGGCATAGAGGTTCGTCAGTACGGTTCCGACACCGGCGATGTGGTACGGCGGGACACTGGTCAGGGAGGCCTCGTCCGGTTCGGCGGAACCGAACTCGACCGTCTGTAGGACGTAGGAGACGAGGTTGGAGTGCCGGAGCACGACCGCTTTCGGCTTGGACGTCGTCCCGCTGGTGAAGAGCAGGACCGCCGGTGCGTCGTCGTCGACCTCGATCGGCTCGGCCGGTTCCGCGAGTGCGGCGTCAGCCAGCCAGTCCTCGCTGCGGTGGATCTTCAGGCCGGTTCTGGCCACAACGCCCTGAAATGCCTCGTCGCAGACGACGACCGGCCCGTGTAACTCGCCCAGCAGCCCGTCCAGTTGATCTTCGCTGAGCCGGTAGTTCAGCGGAACGAACGGCATCCCGGCCGCAGCCGCGGCGAAAAGGACGGCGGGGAAGGCGGCGCTGTTGCCACCGAGGTACGCGACCCGTTCGGCCCCGGAGGAGCGCAGCAGCGTGGCTCCGCCGGCTGACACCCGGACCAGGTGCTCGAAGGTGATGCCGTCGCCACGCCGCCCCAGCGCCACCCGGTCGCCGAAGGCCATCGCGGCCATGTCGAGCAACATCCCGATACTCATAGACCCCGCCTTAAATCATCGCTTCAAATAAGCTCTCGCATTGTAATTTAGGGATCAATCCACATGCATTGGTTGCCGAGCGATCATCCGGCGATCTCTTTCGCGATCTTCGTAGTTCCCTGGTTGAGCCCTGGCGTTCCCCGTCGTCCTCCGGCTGGCGCCTCGTCCGGCCGGTCCGCTCGCCCGGTCCGCTCGCCCGGTCGGGTCGATCGGTCGGGTCGATCGGCGAGGCGGGCGGTAGGGCCTGTCCGGCAGATCCTCGATCGCATCGACGGGTATCCGCTGGACGAACTCTAGCGTATGATCAGGAATACTAGTATGCTAATTAGACGAAATGGCTCGTAGAGTCGCGAGGCTCGTAGGGTCGCGAAGATGGATGCGGGGAGACTCCGATGACAGTGCTCGACTTCGGCCTGTTCGACTGCGACACGCACTGCTACGAGACCAGGGACGCCTTCACGAAGTATCTGCCGGCGCAGTGGTCCGAGTACGCGGTTCGGCCGATCAAATTTGAGGGCGGCCTTGAGAAGATCATGGCTGCGGACCGGGTCGCGACCTTCAACTCGGAACAGGGGCTCGGCTTCGACCTGGCCTACCGGCCGGGATCCCTCAAGGAGATGTTGCGCCAGATGGCGTCCGGCAACCCGGACGAGACCTATGAGCCGGAGCCGATGCGCCCGGAGTACCACGACCGTGACGTGCGCCTGCAGTTGATGGACACCCAGGGGGTGGACAGGGCTGTCGTCTTCCCGTCCGCGATGGCCCTGTCGGTCGAGAACTACGTGAAGAACGTGCCCGCCGCCTATGCCAACGTGCACGCCTTCAACCGGTGGTTCGAGGAGACGTGGGGCTTCGCGTACAAGGACCGCATCTACGGCCCGGCTCTGCTGTCCCTGCGCGACCTCGACCTCGCTGTAACCGAGCTGGACGACCTCCTCGCGCGCGGGGTCCGGGTTGTGCTGCTGCCGACCGGCCCCGTCAACGGCCGTTCGCCCGGCGACCCCTACTTCGACCCGATCTGGGCCCGGCTCAACGAGGCCGGCGTGACCGTCGCCTTCCACATCATGGAGAACTGGTACAACGAGCACATCGCGCCCGCCTGGGGTCACGAGGCCTTCCCCGCGGCCTGGCACATGTCGGCGTGGCAGTGGAACAACCTCTACGGCGAGCGGCCCATCGAGGACACCCTGTCGGCGCTCATCTACGACAACGTCTTCGGGCGGTTCCCCAACCTGATGGTGCTCGTCGCCGAGTTCGGCGCCTCCTGGGTGCCGCATTTCATCGAGCACATGGACAAGAGTCGGGGGATGGGCCGCAACGGCCCGTGGATCGGCGGTCGCCTCACCGAGCGTCCCAGCGCGATCTTCCAGCGTCACATCCGGGTCGCGCCCTACCCGGAGGACAACGTTGCCAAGATCGTTCGCGATCTGCCTGAGGTCGACTGCCTGGTCATGGGCTCGGACTTTCCGCACGCGGAGGGGTTGGCCGTACCGGCGGACTTCACCGGGCTGCTCACATCGCTGACGCCGGAGCAGCAGCGGAAGATTCTTCGCGGCAACGCCGAAAAGCTCTTCGAGAACGCGTGATCAAGCCGGCGGATGCTCGCCGGCCCGACGACCCGGATGCCGCGGGTGCGGCTCATGCCGGCCCGGTTTCCAGCGGGCCGGCCGCTCCGCCGCAGCCGTACGGGGACACCTTCTCGGGTTCCCGTACCCGCCTGGACACGCCGTCGCCGTGGGCCGAGCTGCCCGCGGAGACGCGTCAGGGGATCGGGATCGACGCGGTCCGGCGTGCGTTCAGGCACCGAGAAACTCCGCTGCCCGCCCCGCACCGGCCGGGTATCCGAGACGCGGCGGTCCTGCTTGTCCTGTTCGAGGAGGCGGACGAAGCCCGGGTCGTGCTGATCGAGCGCTCCGGCACGGTCAGCACGCACCGGGGGGAGATCGCCTTCCCCGGGGGCGTCTGCGACGCGGGCGAGACATCCGTCCAGGCCGCGCTGCGGGAGGCCTGGGAGGAGATCGGGCTTGTGCCCGACAGCGTCGAACTGCTCGGTGAACTGGATTCGCAGGCCGCCGAGCTGACGAAGTTCCAGATCACCCCGGTGGTGGGTCTGGTCGCCGCCCGACCGGTCCTGGTGGTCAACCACAGCGAGGTTCAGGATGTCTTCGACGTTGCGCTCGCCGAGCTGATGGCCGACGGCGTGTACCGGGAGGAGCTGTGGGTCGCTCCGGATGGCAGGTATATGGTCCCGTTCTTCGATCTTTCCGGGCGAAGCGCCTGGGGTGTGACGGCCGCCATGCTCCATGAGCTCCTCAAGGTCGTGGCCGGAGGCGGCCACGACGACCGTCCGCAGTCTCCTGCCATGGGTGCTTCTGTTCGGAACGCACAGTGACGCCTACCGAGGAGAATGCCGAGGAGAATCTCGGTCCGAACGAGGTCGTCGGCCTGCTCGAGGGGATCGCCACCACCAGGGCCATCCGCCGGTTTCGCCCGGAGCCGGTCAGCGAGGACGCGCTCGCCACAATGCTGTTCGCGGCATCGCGCGCACCCAGCGGCTCGAACCGCCAGCCGTTCCGTTTTCTCGTCCTGCGCGACGGCCCGCGAGCCATGGCGGCCCGGTCCCTGATCGGCCGGGCGGCCCGGGAACAATGGACCAGGAAGGTTGTCTCGGACGGCTACGAACGTGGCAGCGGGGCGAGTTCCGATACGCCCAAGGCCCGGATAGCCGCGACCATGGCGCATTTCGTGGAGACCTTCGAAAGCGTGCCGGTCATCGTCCTTCCCTGCCTGGTCCGTTACAGCGAACCTAATCCGGCGGAAGGCGGGTCGATCTACCCGGCCTGCCAGAACCTGCTGCTGGCCGCTCGGGCGCTGGGCTACGGCGGCGTGTTCACCGGCTGGCACCGGATCGTGGAACTCGATCTCCGCCGGCTGTTGGACATCCCCGACAAGGTTTTCATCGCCGCGACGATCGCGCTCGGCCGGCCGGCCGGCCGGCATGGGCCGGTTCGCCGTCAGCCACTGCGGGACATGGTCTTTGAGGACGGTTGGGGGGAGACGACGACCTGGGCGGTCGACCCGCCTGGCACCCGCTATACCGACGCCGGCCCGCCCGCGCACTCGCACAAGTAGCTTCAGCCGCTCGGCAACCGCTCGGCAACCGCTCGGCAACCGCTTGAGCCGTTTCCGTGAAATCTGCGCCGATTTCCTGGACACCGGCGGGGCGACGGTTCAGCCGTCGCCCCGCCGGAAGTGGCTCGTGTGCGCTACGCGGGGAGGTCGGCGCCTGCGACGATCGTGGCGTCCTTGAGTGCCGCGATGGCGTCAGCGTCATAACCGAGTTCGGTCAGCAGCGTTTCGGTCTGCTCACCGAGCACGCAGCTACGGCCGATCCGCCCGGGCGTTTCCGACAGCGCCGCCGGCAGGCCGTGCACCCGGATCCGGCCGAACAGCGGGTGGTCCACCTCGGCGACCAGACCGGTGGCCAGCATGGTCTCGTCCGTGCAGGTGAACCCGGAAAGGCCACCCTCGAAGACGGTCACGCAGGCGAGCCCTTCGGGAACGAACAGGTCCTCCCATGCCGCAGCGGTGTCGGTGAGGAGGACGTCTTCCAGGATCGAGGTCAGGTCGTCGTCGTTGGACACCCGACTTTCCACCGTGGCGAAGCGGGGGTCCTCCAGCAGCTCCGGACGCTTGATCCCACCGACGAGGATCTCCCACTCCTGCTGCGTCGGGGCGGCGAGGAAGACCCAACCCGGCGACGTCCGGTAAAGGCGGTACAGGGCGTTGTACCCGTGTTGTTCGGAATCCAGGGTGGGCGCGGGCGGCTTGCCCGCGTAGGCGTTGACGTCATCGGAGTAGGTGTAGGCATTTCCGTTGATCATGGTGGTGGAGACGAGCTGTCCCTGCCCGGTCCGCTGCTGGTGGGCCAGCGCCAGCATGATGCTGGAGAAGACCGCGACCGCGGCGTTGGAGTCACCGTCGGTGAGACCACGCAGCCTCGGCTGGACGATGGCCTGTATTTCGGTCAGGTCGAAGCTGCTGACGAGATCGGGGTCCATCCAGTAAGCGGCCTGCTTGAACAGGCTCCCGGCCACGGCGCTCGCGGCGTCGGCATAGAGCGGGCGGGTGCTGTACGGTCCGCTGCTGCCGTACCCGGTGGCGTGCACGTAGATGAGCTTGGGGTTGGTCTCGCGCAGGGTCGGGTAGTCGATGCCGAGACGTTCGGCCACCCCGGGCCGGAACCCGAGGACGAAGACGTCCGCCTTTGCGAGCAGAGCCTTGAGGATCGATTTTCCCTCGTCGGTGGCTACGTCGACGGCGATGCTCTCCTTGCCCGCCATCGTTTTCACGCCACCGGTCTCGCTGACCCCGAAGGAGCTGCGCATCGGGTCGCCCGCCAAACCCTCGATCTTGATCACCCGTGCGCCCATCGCGGCGGCAAGGGCGACCCCGAACGGCATCGCGTAGAAGTAGCCGAACTCGACAATGGTCACCCCCGCGAGGGGATGGACCGGGGCGGTGTCGGTCGGGGTCGGCGGAGCTGACGGCCCGGCCAGCCCGCCGGAAACTACGGCCTCCGGGCGCGCGATCTGACGATCGTCGCGTGCCCTTTGGCCGATCAGCGGACCGTTGTTGGCGCCGAGCGCGGGTGCGGACCGCTCGATCCGGCACGGCGTCGCTTCGAAGGCCGCGACCGGGCCGACCTGGCGGATCGGGCCGCGCTCCGGATCGTCGATCGTGATCGAGTGCCCGTTGTAGATCATCTGCGGATGGTCGAGTGCCTCCTCGCAGGTCGCGCCGATCTCGAAGGCGACGTCCACGTCGGCCTCCAGCAGCGGTACCCACTCGGCGAGCGTCCTGCTCCGGACGGTATTGCTCAGCAGGTCCTCCCAGCGCTGCGCGTCCGCCGGCGTCTTGAACCGCGGCATGTCCGCGAAGAGCGGGTCGGTGATGAGCTGCTCATGGCCCAGCACGCGGGTGAGCGCCTGCGCCTGGTGGGGGAGCTGCGGATTGGCGATGATGAAACGGCCGTCCCTGGTTGCCATCGTGAGGCTGAACCGGCTGGCAGCCAGTGCGCCGCCGCGGGCACTGATGATGACGTGGGGTTCACCGCCGGTGTTCTTCGCGTACTGCCAGTGCATCGTCCCGAAGTAGTCGACCGGGTTGTAACCCTGTACGAGGGTGGCCTCGACGCGCTGTCCGCGTCCGGTCCGCTCGCGGACGATGAGCGCGGCCATGATGCCGCCCAGTGCCATGTGCGCAGCGCCTGTGTTGGCCAGGGGGGCGGCGACGAAGATCGGGCCGGGCCGGAACCCGAACTGTCCCCGGGCGAACGCCCCGGCCTTCGCCGCGACCACGCCCTCGTAACCTTTTAGACGCGCGTACTTCCCGGTGGACCCGAAGCCGTTGACCGAGCAGTAGACCAGCGCCGGGTTGGCCGCGTGCAGGGTCTCGTAGCCGAGATCCCAACCCTGCGCGACGCCCGGCTCGAAGCTCTCGATCAGCACGTCGGCATGGCTGGCGAGCTCGGCCGCCTCGGCCCGGCCCGCGGGGGTGCGCAGGTCGGCGACGAGGCTTTCCTTGCCCCGGTTCCAGACCAGGAAACCGGACGGTGACTGTGTGCGCAGACGGTCGCCCTGCGGTGGCTCGATCTTGAGCACCCGGGCTCCGTTATCGGCGAGGATCATCCCCGCCAGGGACCCGGCAACACTGCCGGCACCCAGCTCGAGCACTGTCAGACCATCGAGGATCATCGATACCGCTTTCCAGGGCCGTGGGTCACACCGGCACCAGAGCCCTGTGAGCCGTCCTGATTCCCGCCGTGGGGGAGGAGGCCGGGCGCTCAGCTGCAGGCGCTCCTAATAGGTAACGAATCTAACAGCTTGTGCAGGTCGGGGACAGACCGCGCATCCGGCGGTTACCGGTCGTCGTCCGCGGTACCGAAGACGAAGTCGCTGATGAGATGGGCAAGCTCGACCGGCCGGTCGCCTTGGACGGAGTGCCCGGCGCCCGCCACGGTCTCGACGCGGGTCGTGGGCTGGCGGCGACGGAACTCGGCCACGTCGTCCTCGGTGACGACGCCGGAGGTCGACCCCAGCACGAGCATCGCCGGTGCCGGCAGCGCGCTGACGTCATCCCACAGTGGCTCGAAGTCCAACATGCCGCCAGGGCCAGGGGGGGCCAGCCGGTCGTACCGCCAGGCCCAGCGGCCGTCCGGGAGTGGGTGGGCGTTGTGCAGGATGCCGCGGCGCAGGGAGCTGACCGACCGGGTCGGGTTGTGGCGGACCGTCCGTTCCAGGATCTCCTCGAAGGAGGGGAAGGACTCCGGGCCGTTGACGAACGCCGCGATCGGGGCGCTCTTCGCCAGCGTCACGCTAGGCGTCACGTCGACGACCACAAGCCGGCGGACGAGATGTGGGTGGACGGACGCGAGGCGGATGCCGGTGAGCCCGCCGAGGGACATGCCGATCACACCTGCGGCCTGCGGCGCGAGTTCGCTGATCGCGCCGGCGAGGATCTCGGCGTTGCGGACCGGCCAGTAGTCACCGTCCGACCGTTTGCCGGAGTGACCGTGCCCCGGCAGGTCGAAGGCCACCAGCGGGCGGTCGCCCAGCGCGAGGGCGACGGTGTCCCAGGTGTGGGCGTTCTGCGCCCCACCGTGGAGGAACACCAGCTCGGCGGGTCCGTCACCCCAGACCAGGGCGCTTATCCGTTCGCCGCCGACATCGACGTTCTCCCGCCGTACCAGCGGCGGACCGGCCCAGGCCAGGCCCGCTTCCCGTGCGTTCTCCTCGAAGAACCCGAACTCGTCGTATGCGGGCAGTTGTGCGGCCGCTGTCATGTGGGCCTCCCGGGGTGATCTGTTCCTCGAACGCCCGCGTGCGGTGACCGGAGATCGTGACGGTCCCCGTGAGGACTGGCTTATGCATCCGATATAGTTACAACATATATCTATATCAGGTACGGTCCGGGCTGGGTAGACCGTTGCCTGGTCGTGGTTGGTGACAGGATCGTGTCCGGTGAAATCCTGACCGAGACTACATTGTGAGTCTGCACAGTCACCAAATGGTCAAAGGGTGCACGATTATCGTTGTGTTCGCGTGCCCGGAGGCCCCAGGGCTCTCCACGGGGGCGGGCTGACGGTCATGGACGCGCGCATCGAAGAGCTGGCCCGCAGGTCGGTGCGGGACACTGACAGCCTGCTCAAGGCCTTCCGCAACAGCGCGGAACTGCGGATCGTCGTCACCGTCGACATGATCGCAACGGGCACGGACGTCCGGCCGCTGGAATGTCTGCTGTTCCTGCGCAATCCGCGCAGCGCCGTACTGTTCGAGCAGATGAAGGGCCGGGGTTCCCGGACCATCGACGGCGACGACTTCCAGGCGGTCACCCCGGACTCGTCCGTCAAGGACCGGTTCGTGCTGGTGGACGCGGTCGGTGTGCTGGAGAGCGAACGGGCTGAGGCGGCCCCGCTCGCGCAGCACACCGAAAAGCAGATCAGCCTGGACAAGCTGCTGCGCAAGATCGGGACGCTGACGATCGACGCGGACGAGGTGTGCACGCTTGCGTCCCGCCTCGCCCGGCTCAATCAGCAGATCACCCCGGACGAGCGGGCCGAGCTCGAACAGCTCGCCGGGGCGCCGCTCACTGCCGTCGTGTCGAGCCTCGCTCGCTGTGCCGACACCGATGCGCTCGACACCGCCCGCAGGGCCGGTCCGGGCGCGCAGCGGGCGCTGGTGGAGGATGTCGGAGGCCGGGCGAAGAAGGCGACGTAGAACCTGGACTGCGTGGGAGATGAGCGGGGTCTTGGATAGGGAGCCGGGCTATGCGTCCCGCAGCTCCCGGTATTTACTCAGCACGTCCTTCACGGCATCCGTCGCCGACAGTTCCTCGTTGATCGGCGTCCAGGTGTAGGCGTCGTGCTCCTGCAACTCGATCGGCTCCGGGCTGGTTACGTCCACAGCGAAGTTGAACTGTCGGCTCTTCTTGCCGCTTCCGGACGTGTAATCGAAGCTGCCCAGGTAATCACCGAGCGCATCCACGTCGAGGCCGGTCTCCTCCCTGACCTCGCGGATGAGCGCGGTGTCCAGCGCTTCCCCTGGCTCGACCTTTCCGCTGGGCAACTCGAAAATGCCGCCCATGAAATCATCCTCGGGGCGTTGTAGAAGGAGAACCTTGTCGTCGTGCTGGACGACCGCGCCGACAACGAATTGCTGCACCCCGTCGGCTTCGGCTTCGGCTTCGGCGGCGAGTCGGCGGAGAAGGGACGAGTGATCCATACCATTATCCTCTCAAGTCGTGGTAATGCTCGGTAACTTTGTGGACCGCTTCGGCGCGCAGCTGCGCCAGATGGTGAACGATCGTGGATTATCCCGCACCGCTCGGGCCGTCGATGCTCACGAACATGCCCCGCTCGTTGTTAGAAAAGGGACGGTGTTTCACCGTCGTCCCTTCCTGATGGTTTCTCGCAGAGTTCTTCCAGCGACAGCGGACCTGCCCCGGCAGGTTGGGCGAGGTGGACGAACAGCCGGGCCGTGACCAGTGCGTCGCAGGTGGCGCGGTGCGGTGCGGCGCGAGAGTCGGGAAGACCATGCGCGTAGACCCGCCGCCCACCTGGCCGGTAGGTAGGCCGCGAGCGCGTCGAGCAGCCGCACGGCACGGTCTAGGTGCGCTGGATCGCGGTTCGAACGCGTGTTAAATTATTGATGATCTACGTGTAATTTCCATGGTCAACTGTGTGCTAATTCCATGATCGGACATTCGTGCGTGCCTACGTTCCTCGTCTGCTCGACACGGAGTTGCAGGATGTCGTCGCCTCCCACCCAGCCGTCCTCGTCGTCGGCCCCCGGGCGTGCGGCAAGACGACCACGACCCGGCGTGTCTGCCAGTCGATCCTGCGCCTGGACGTCCCGGCGCAGGCCGCGGTCGTACGGGCCGACCCCGACGCGGCGCTGCGCGGGCTCGAGGAGCCCGTCCTGATCGACGAGTGGCAGGTCGTGCCCGAGGTACTCGGAGCGGTGAAGCGGGCCGTCGACGACGACCCGCGCCCGGGGAGGTTCGTGCTCACCGGATCCTCGCAGGCCGACCTCACCGCCTCGGGCTGGCCCGCGACCGGCAGAATCGTCCGGCTGACGATGTATCCCCTCGTCGGCCGGGAACGCCACGGCGACCCCACCGCGCCCTCACTGATCGACCGGATCCTCGACGGCGGCGCGGACGCGTTCGCGGATCCCCCCACCGGCTGGGACCTGCACGCCTACGTGACCGAGGCACTCACCAGCGGCTGGCCGGAGGCGCTGCGAACCGAGGCCGACCGAGCACGCGACCGCTGGCTGACTGGCTACGTCGACCATCTCGCGACCCGGGAAGCCCAGGCGCTCAGCGTCGCACGAGACCCCCTGCGACTGCGCAGATATCTCCAGGCGATCGCCGCCAACACCGCCGGTGTGCCGACCCACAAGTTGCTCTACGACTCGGCGGGCATCGGACGCGAGGCAGCCGTGGCCTACGACGACCTCCTCGACACCCTTATGATCACTCAGCGGGTCCCTGCCTGGGCGGACAACCGCACGAACCGCGCGGTCCGGCTGCCCAGGCGATACCTCACCGACCCCGGCCTCCTCGCCCCGTTGCTCCGTATCGACCACCGCCGCGCGCTCCGCGACGGCGACCTGCTCGGACGCATCATCGACACCCTCGTCGCCGCCCAGTTCCGCGCCGAGTGCGCGCTGAGCGTCGTCGGCGCCGACCTATACCACCTGCGCGACGCCAACGGCCGCCGTGAGATCGACCTGCTCCTCGAAGCCCGAGACGGCCAGGTCATCGCCATCGAGGTCAAGGCATCCGCGGCCCCCTCCCACACCGACGCACGACACCTGGAATGGCTTGCGGCGGAGATCGGTCCACGGTTCACCCTCGGGCTCCTCGTACACACGGGCCCACGGGTCTTCCAGCTCACAGAGCGCATCCTCGCCGTCCCCGCAGCAAGCCTCTGGTCCTCCCGCTGAGGACGCCGGTGCCGCGGAAACGCCACGGCGACCCCACCGCGCCCTCGCTCGTCGACGGCACGGCCCGGCTTGCCGCCATGAACATGCTGCTGCACGGCATCGGCCAGCCGAACGGGCCGTCCCCGATCGAGGTGGCCGACGCGCTCGCCCGACCGTCCGGCCTGCACCCGAGCGTGATCCTGGCGAACCCGCCGTTCGGCAAGAAGTCATCCATCACAGTGATCGCTGACGACGGCCGCGCCGGGCGGGACGACATCTCCTACAGTCGCCAGGACTTCTGGGTCACGACCACGAATAAGAGCGCCCGGCAGTAGGGGCGTGGATGAAGGAGCGGGGCTGGGGTGCGTGCATCGCGAGGCGGAGGAGGGAGGCACCCTGGTGTTGGGTGTCGACCGACGGAGCCGGGGTACCCGTGCCTCGCGCAGCGATGGACGGGGAGCGAT
>NZ_CAUVXI010000137.1:0-3026 GCF_963555845.1 Protofrankia sp. Cas8
GCTGCGCCGCCTCGGCGTCGAGGTCATCGACCTGTATTACCAGCACCGGGTCGATCCGGCCGTGCCGGTGGAGGAAACCTTCGGCGCGCTTGCCGAGCTGGTCTCCGCTGGCAAGGTCCGCTACCTCGGGATCTCCGAGGCTGCGCCGGACACCATCCGCCGCGCGCACGCGGTGCATCCGCTGGCCGCCGTCCAAACCGAGTACTCGCTGTTCAGCCGGGACGTTGAGGACAACGGCGTGCTGGCGACCGTCCGTGAGCTGGGCATCGGCTTCGTGCCCTACTCGCCGCTCGGCCGCGGGTTCCTTGCCGGGACGATCCGCAGCCTCGACGACCTCGCCCCCGACGACTTCCGCCGTACCTCACCGCGGTTCCAGGGGGAGAACTTCGCCCGCAACCTCGACGTCGTCGACCGGGTCGTCGCCCTCGCCAAGGCGAAGGAGGTCACGCCATCCCAGCTCGCGCTCGCCTGGGTGCTGGCCCAAGGCGACGACATCGTGCCCATCCCCGGCACCCGCCGAATCGCCAACCTGGAGGACAACGCCGCCGCCGTGGACGTCGCCCTCACCGCCGACGACCTCACCGCCATCGAGGCCGTCGCACCCGCTGGCGTCGTCTCCGGTGACCGCTATCCGCCCAGAGCCATGCAGGCGGTCCACATCTAACGGGGTCGGGTAGCTCCGACGTGTTGCCACGTCGGAGCCCCTTTGAACCCGGCGTGCCAGGCCATGGCAGCGCCGAATTGTGGCGCCCCGTACCCGCCACACAGGACCGCGAGATCAGCGGATGAACGTTCGGACCTGCTGCTCCCAGTCGTCCGTGTGGATGATCCGCCCGACGAACGCCTCGCGCAGTACCCGCAGGTATGGCAAGCGCTCGACGGCCTGGCGGTAGGGGGAGGCGGCGGTCGCGGCATCGGAGTAGATCGCCGCGACCCGGAACCCGAGCAGCGCGAGTGCCTGGTTCAGTGCGGGGACGCAGCCGGGGTATGCCCGGTAGACGTAGGTAGCGTGGCCATCCTCGCTGAGGACCTCGAACAGCACGTGGCGAGCGGTTTCGCAGAAGGTGAAAGCGAGGACCGTCGGGGCGTCGCCGCTGACGGTGAGCGCTGCGAGATCAGTCCACGGCGCGTGGGCACGTCCCTGGTTCGGCTGCGCGCGTGGCCTCGGTTGATGGTCATGCCCCAGCGACTGGCCGCCGAATCCGGCCCCCTCGCGCCCATACCCGCCGAGCAGGCGATAGGCCAGTACAGCGTCGACGTCCGGTTCGGCGTCAAGCCCCCCGCTCATCGCCGAGCCCATCGCATCCACCAGGCCTCCGTGGGCGACCCCGGCCAATCCGCCTGGCGCCGGGGTCGGTACGGCGTGGTTCCTCGGCCCGATCGGGTGGGCGTCGTCGCGGCCGGTCGACCAGCCTTCCCGCTCGACGGAGACGCTTTGATGCAGGCCGAACCAGAGCGTGCCGATCGTGGCCAGTACGTCGATGCAGCGCGCCTGCCGGGGTGTGGAGCAGACAGCGACGAGCGAGGTGAACATGGTCGGGTCGACCCCGTCGAGTTGGGCGCGCGGGGTAGCGACCCCGTCGGCCAGGTAGCCGGCGACCCGACGGGCGGCCAGCGATCCCAGGCCGGGCAGGAGCGCCGAGACCAGGTGCCCGCTGCGTGCCCGGGCCGCGCTGACTCGGACGCGCAGGAGCTCGCGGAACTCGCCGGTGCGCCGACCGAGCCGCGCGATTACCAGCCTGCGTCCGTCCAGGGTGGCGATCTCGAGGTGGTAGCCCGACCCCTCAGCGGCTATCTCACCAAGGAACGAGTACGGCACCTGTTCTGGATCGCCGAGGTCAGGCACCGCAATCAGGGCGTCGTCGTACAGGTACAGCGCAGCGTCCACGCCGTCGAGCGCTCCGGCAAACCGCTCCGGTCGCCCGACGCCCATCAGCAGCAGGGTCTGGATGAGATCTTCGGCCCGGGCTTGGACAAGGTCTGCCAGCACCTGACCGTGCAGCCGACCCAAGCCCTCCAGCAGCAGCATCGGGCCCTCCGCCAACTGCAGGAGCAGGGCTCCCGCAGCGACGTCGGTGACACCGAGGATGTCGGCGCACCGGACCTGCAACGGCTGGCCTGCCTTCGGCGAGACCACGAGCGTGTGATCACGCACAACCGCGGTGGCCTCGCCGTCTTCGAGGAGTTCCTCGTCGGGACCCATCAGTCGGTAGCGCATCGGTAGCGGTCGGCGGCTACGCGGTTGTTCCGCACTCGCCGCAGAAGCTGACCCCCGGCCCGAGACCGGACCCGCAGTTCACGCAGAACCTGCTGGGGCGCGCGGCGGCAAGGGCGGTCCCACAGTGCGCGCAGAACCTGCCGCCACCGCTTTCCTGCCCGCAACCGGAGCAGAGCCCGGTGCCCCGGTCGCGCAGGTTGAGGTCGTCGGTCCAGTCGACCTGCCGCACTCGTTCGTCGATCTGCTGGACCTGGGCCGAGGCCTGGCGGGCGGCGATCTCCTGGTCGACCTTGGGTGCGCAGGTCACGCACAGGCCGCGGGTACCGTTCCAGCAGACCTGCTTGCAGACCCACTGGCCGCAACGGTGGCACTGCTGGAAGCTGGGGGAGACCTCTTCGACGGCAGCGCGCAGCATCCTGTCGTTGGTCGACCCGGCGGTAGAGTCACGCAGCCACTCGGCGTTCCAGCCGGCGTCGGCGATCCGGTTACCCATGCTGCCGCCGAGTAGCCGCCCACCTATCGTCGCGATCCGGCCACCGAAGCCGGTGACGGAATGCCGGAACGCGGACTTGTACCCGTTACCGCACCGCAGGCAGGAGAACTCATACTGGTAACCCTCGCGTGTCGACAGGTCCCGGTAGTTGTTTGTGAAAGGCACCTGGTTCGCCATGCCGCTCCCTCGCACCTCACGGCCAGGGCCCGCAGCCCCACCCGGACCTCCCGCACTCTGCAATTCCACCAGGCCTCCGGCAGCTCGAGAACCACGCTCGTCACACCATCGGCTATCTGCGGACAACCCGCATCATAG
>NZ_CAUVXI010000137.1:3051-5309 GCF_963555845.1 Protofrankia sp. Cas8
GACTTGTACCCGTTACCGCACCGCAGGCAGGAGAACTCATACTGGTAACCCTCGCGTGTCGACAGGTCCCGGTAGTTGTTTGTGAAAGGCACCTGGTTCGCCATGCCGCTCCCTCGCACCTCACGGCCAGGGCCCGCAGCCCCACCCGGACCTCCCGCACTCTGCAATTCCACCAGGCCTCCGGCAGCTCGAGAACCACGCTCGTCACACCATCGGCTATCTGCGGACAACCCGCATCATAGAGCGCGACCGGGCGCTCTGACGCGTGTGGGGCTCCAGACCCTCGATGTGGATGTTGGTGAGTAGGCGGGAGGCGGATGCGCCGCGGTGGTGGATGTGCAGGTCGGCGAGTGGGGGCCGGTGGGTGGCCGGTCCAGCACGAGTGGATGGTTGACATACATTTTCCGCCCGAAAACTGGCGTCTCCTGACGTCGTTCTTCCACTCGTCGCACCGCATGGATTGCGGCCCCGCTCCTTCGTCCACGCCCCTGTTGCCGGGCGCTCTCAGCGCCCCAGCGGCCCCGTGTAAACGTCCAGGTCACCGTCTGAGCTGAGGGTGTGGAGCTCCGCCTGGGGCGTCCGGCCCTCGCGCGTAGAGAGCAGAGGAGTAGGGGAGCAGAGGTGGGCTGCGATGCAGCCGAGGACGGCGAGCGCCGCACCGAGCAGGTATGCGGCGACGAACGGCCCGGCACGCACGGAGTCCGCGACGATCGCCGACAGCAGGCTCATGCCCGTCACGGCGCCGATCTGGATCGCGGTCTGCTGCAACGAGATCGACAGCCCGAAACTGTCGGCCGGCGCCGCGCTGCCCGCGATGACCAGCAGTGGCGGCTGCGCGTGCCCGAAAGCCAGCCCGCTGGCCATCAACCCGACGATGACCATCCACAAGGTGGCGAGTTGTGTGCCCGCCGCCAGGAGACCGAGTGCGACCACATAGGCGGCGGCTCCTGCGACGGCGAGCCGGCGTGGTCCAAAGCGGCTTCCCAGCCGACTCGCGGACGGCGCTGACAGCGAGATGGACAGTGTGCGGGCCATCGTCACGAGCGACGTCACCGCGATGGACAACCCGAAGACCCCCTCCAGAAGAAGCGGCGTCACGAGGAAGTTGCCCAGGTGCGCCGCGCCGATCATGAATGAGGCGACTCCGGATGCACGGATGTCGCGTTCGGCGAGCAGCTGCAGGGGAATCACCGGCACGGCGGCCCGCCGCTCTGTGCGCACCAGGATCCACGCCAGCACCGGGACCGCCGCAAGCAGCCCGATGACCACCGGGCGTGCGCCCCAGACGGCCGCCCGGTTGACGCCGAAGGTGAGCGCGAACGCGGTCATGGCAAGCACGAAGGAGCCGGCCCGGTCCAACGACAGGTGGGCGTTTCCCCGGTCGGCCGGCAAGACTCTGATTGCTGACACGAACGCGAGCAGGGCCAGACAGGCCTGGATCGCGAACAACGGACGCCAGCCGATCGATGAGATGACCAGGCCGCCGATGGCCAGCCCGCTGACCGAGGCACCCGCCAGCACACCGGACGCCCACGCCGAGGGACGGATCCGTTCGGCGGGCGGGAAGGCTTCGAAGAGGATCGCGAACGATGAGGGGATCGTCGCCGCGCCGGCGAGCTGCGCCGCCGTCCGAAAGGCGATCAACGAGAGGGCGTTCCAGGCCAGAGCCGACAGGACCGAGAAGACAATGGCCAGGGCTATACCGACGAGAAAGGTCCGGCGGTGACCGCGGATGTCGCCTACCCGCCCGAGGATCGGCATCGCGACCGCCTGCGCCAGCATCCCACCCGTCACCGCCCAGGTGACCACACCGGCGGTGCTGTGAAGGTCGGTGGCGACCGTGCGGACCGACACGGTGAGGACGGTGGCCGTGAAGGTGGTCGAGAACATCCCGACCAGGCACGTCAGGACCACCATGGCGGGAGTGGCGTCCGCAGACCCCTGCGCGTAGCGGTCTGACGGGAGTGATGATCTGGTGGGAGTCCGGGTGTGGTGCCGCGACGGGGTCTCCTGGATCACAAGTCATCCCCCCGGGCTGGCCGGCGCCACCATCCTGATCATCGACCCCAGGCATGGGCCCGTGCAACCGATCTCACGGACGCCGTGGCAAAGCCTCGCTACCCGCTTTCAGTGAGTTGGCCTGGTCTGTGTCGGGTGTGTCGAGTTGAAACCAGACGGTTTTGCCGGTGCGGGTGGGGCGGGCGCCCCAGTGGGTGGCGAGTTCGGCGACGAGTTGGAGGCCGCGGCCGCCTTCGTCA
>NZ_CAUVXI010000137.1:5662-13558 GCF_963555845.1 Protofrankia sp. Cas8
GGGGGTGGGGTTCAGGAGACGGGGGACGCGACTGTCGCTGTCGGCGATCTCGACGTAGAGGGCGTGCTGGCCGCGGCGCAGGGTGAGGTGACTGGGGGTCTGCGCGTAGCGGATGGCATTGGTGACGAGTTCGCTGACGAGGAGTTCCACCAGGTCGGCGTGTTCGGCTAGGTGCCACTGGTAGAGGGCGGCGACCGCGGCGTCGCGGGCGGTCTTGGCTGCCCGGGGGTCTGGGGGGAGCCGGCGGGTGCTGACGGTCGCGGGGGTGGTGGCGTGGACGAGCAGGAGAGCGGCGTCGTCGTCGTAGCCGCCGGTGCGGTCGATGAGAGTGAAGAGGCGGTCGGCGGTGGTGTGCAGGCCGGCGGGATCGGCGAGTGCGGCCTGTAGCCGGCGGGTGCCTTGGTTGATGTCGATGGTGGGGGATTCGACGAGCCCGTCGGTGTAGAGAGCGAGGGTGGCGCCCGGCGGGAACGGGTAGCGGGTTTCGGTGAGCCGCTGACCGGCGACGCCGAGGATGATCCCGCTGTGGTCGTCGAGGAGGTGGACGTCTGCGTGCGGGTCGACGAGGGCGGGGGGCAGGTGGCCGGCGTTGGCGACGGTGATGGTGGCGGTCGCGGGCTCGAAGATGGCGTAGATGCAGCTGACCAGCGCGCCGTCGGGGCCGGCGTCGATGGATCGGACGAGGTCGTCGAGGTGGGTCAGTACGTCCGCGGCGGGCAGGTCGAGGGCGGCGAAGGCGCGGACCGCGGCACGGACCTGTCCCATCACGGCGGCGGCGGTCAGGCCCCGGCCCATGACGTCGCCGATGACGAGGGCGACCCGGCCGGCCGACAGGCCGATGACGTCGAACCAGTCGCCGCCAACCTCGGTGGCAGCGGTGCCCGGCTCGTAGCGCCAGGCGAGTTCCAGGCCCTCGACCGCGGGCAGGTTTCCAGGCAACAGCCCGCGTTGCAGGGTGAGTGCGGCCGTGTGTTGGTGGGCGTAGACGCGGGCGTTGGCGATCGCGCTGGAGATCCGGCTGCCGAGCTCCGCCGCGAGTTGTACGTCGTGTTCGGTGTAGGACCGGCCGGAGGATCCGACCCCGAAGATGACCACCCCGTGAAACGTGCCACCGGCCAGCAACGGCACATGGATGACCGACCGCAGGCTCATCTGCCTGAAATACTCACCCGCACCGGGGATGTCGAGGTTACGCACGAACTGCTCGCCCATTTGGTGCAGCTGTGGTTCACCTACGGCGAATACCTGGTAGTGGGGGGTCTGGCTGGCGAACTCGACCCGCTCACCGATCCGCAGACCGGGCGGTGGTTCAGGGAAGCCAGCCACGCGTGCGTTCACCAGGCGACGCAGCGGCAGCCGGTCCGGCCTGGCGGCGGTGTCGAGAGGTTCGTCGGTCAGCAGGAGGATGCATTCGTCGGCGAATTCCGGGACGACGAGTTCGATCAACCCTTCCAGGATTGCTGACAGGTCCAGAGACGCCCCGACCAGCCCGCTGGCCCGGCTCAGCAGGCGCAACCGCCGCTCCACCGCCTCCCGACCTGCCTCCGCGTGGCGCTGCTCGGTGACGTCGACGACCGCCACACCTACCGCCTTGGTGGTCCCGGCGCGATCGCGGATCGGGTAGTGGGAGACGCGCCAGGCCTGCCGGTCCGGCCCGGTAGCCGGGGTGGTGCCAGCGAGGTCGACGTCGAGGATCGGCTCGCCCGTGGCCAGCACCCGACGGATCACATCCCACGCCTCGGGCTCTACCCCGGGGAGCAGTTCGGCGATGCTCTTGGTCCCGACGTCGCCCGGGGACAGGCCGTTGATGGCGAGAATCGCCTGGTTCATCCAGCAGACTCGCAGGTCGCGGTCGACGACCAGCAGGCCGATCGGGGCCAGGTCGGACATCCGTGCGGCAAGCGTCAGCCTGTCCCATGCGTCCGGGCTGGCGGGGCTGGGGAGTCGGTGCCGCTCCACGTCACGGGTCGCCACCGGAGAGATCGCGGGATTCCCGGATCAGGTCCACCTCCCGCCCAGCGTCGAGACGAGCAGCGCACACACAGTCCCCAAAGGGGGCATCCCGTGGCACGGGTAACCGATGCCCCCTGCTCGGATACCCAAACGTCCGAGATCGACAAGCGGCCGTTAGATGATCGTGAGCGGACGAGCCGCCATGACCGCGGTTGGGCGCGGAGTGGTCAGAGCTCTACGGTGAAGGTGAACACGCTGTAGTTGCCCTGGCTGAACGAGCCGTCGCAACTGTCGATTGTCCGTTTCCACGCCCGCAGTTCGAGCAGGTAGCAGCAGGACTGGGGGAATGCGTCCCGCAGGTTGGCGATGGTGAGGCGCATCCGGCCACCGTTCCACACCGGGGCGACGGCCGCGGGGATGTTCTGCGCGGTCGCCCCCGCCCGCGCGTCCCCATATGTCGGGCCGACCTGCGCGGCCGCTACCCGGGTAAGAGTCGCGGACGGCGCGGCAAGCAGGTCGACGACACCGTTGTTGCCGTAGAGCGCGTGCAGCGTGTAATAGGCCAGATGACCGTCCGGGTCGTTGGCGAGGAACTCGATGTCAACGGTAGTGCCGTCATGCGCTCGGATGATCGAGCATGGCGTGGCCGGTTCCCCGCCGAGCCGGACGTCGATGATCTGAGTGTCGGGCTCGGCGGTACACAGGTGCACCGTGGCCGGGCCGCATGGGTGGCTCGCAGTGGTGGGGTGTCCGGCACCCGGGCCGACCATCCTGTTGTCGAGCGTCAGTACGACGCGGTTCTCCTCATCGCTTCCGCACAGCGGTGGTATCCGCGGATTCTCCAGGTCGCCGCCGACGAAATCCCAGGCCCGGACCCGCAGCCGGTAGGTGCCGTCGCCAAACAACGCCGTCGGTCCGGTCGGTGCCGACGGGACCGCCGTCACCCAGTTCATAAGCAGGTCGGTCGTTCCGACCCAGACCCGGGTCACCCCCCAGCTTCCCGGTGAATGGGTGGCTTCGTAGTGCGCCCGACTTTCCACCACCAACCGGCCGCTGATGGTGGTGAACGCGAACGACACGGGGTTCCACGATTGTGTCGGTAGATCGTAGTAAGTGAGCGTGAAACCGCCGGCCGCGCCAGCCGGCATGACGTGCCAGCTGAGGCCGGCGTTGTCGGACCACTCGAACTCGTAGTAGTCCATCCAGTCACCGCACACCCCGTGGAGTGCCACCGTGCCCGCGTACGGACGGTCACCGGCCGTGGAGACCACCCCCGGTGACCGGTAGCCGGCCGGCATCGGCGACGCGCCGACGTTGCCGCCGATGGTGGCCATCAGGTCCCCACAGGCATGCGAGATGACCAGGCACTCGGCGTCGCCGCATCCGCAGGGCGGCCTGTGGGCGCAGCAGGCGCTGTCGTTCGCGACAAGGGTGACGTTGAGGGTGGTCGGCACGTCCGGGCGGGCGGACAGGCAGGACTCGTCCAGGACCATCCGCTCCTGGCCGTCGCAGCTCTGGGTCGCGCGGAAGATCAGGTCGGGTGAGCAGTCCCACCAGGGATGCCAGGGCAACCACGGCCAGACGCGCAGCCGCTCGAGTTCAGCCACCGCCGGCAGCCGTTCCAGGAGCCGGGCGCGCAGGCTGTCGAGCCGAGCCGGGTCGACGGCCTCGGTGGGCATGGCGGTTGCGACCCCGTCCCGTGCCAGGACCGTGTCGAACATGTCCAGGGTGGGCCGTGGCTGGGGCGGTGGCAGCACGATGTCCGTGCCTGCGCCCAGCGCCGCCGTGATCTTCTCAGCCAGGCCTGGCTCAACGCGCCACAGCCGGCGCGCCCACCACCACCACGGCCACCAGCCGCAACACCAGGTGAACGTGATCTCGAAGGCGCCGTGGACGTCGGTCGTGGCACAGCCCACCTGCTGGTCGGTGCACCACCACCACCACCAGTCGACGTCATAGGCGCAGACCGTGGCGCCGGGCACCGGGCTGCCGTCCGGGCACAGCAACCGCCCACGGACCGTGAAGCGGCGACACCAGCGCAACCACTGATACCAGTAGAAGGACGGAATGCGGATCGGCTCCAGCCGCACGACCTGACCCTTGGCCTCCGGCAGGAGCCGGGACGACAGGCTCACGGTCATGGTCTGAAGCCCGGGAAGGTCCTCGTCGGCGACACCACTCGGGCCGAGGTGGATGCGTGCGCCCGCGGGGCTCTCGGGTAGTCGAAGGATGGCCTGCCCGTGGCCGTCGGAATTCAGGTCTGCGACCACCGACACCGAGGTCCGGCCGCAATCGGTGACCAGGACCTTTACCTGCTGCTCGGGCGAAAACCCCTCGATTCCGCTTGCGTCCAATGGAACGACCAGGACGAATTCGTGCTCAGCACTGGCTTCGCTCATGACTTCCCCACCCTGTCCACCCGCTTGCGGTTCACACGCGTCACCTGCGGCGATCTGATCGGTCGGCCACCGCGACTCGGTCGGGTGGTGACGCTAGAGGTCGACCGTCACGACAGCGTCACCTCGAGCGGGAGCCGGTGGGGTGCCAGAAGCCGCTGCCTGGCCCTGTCACCTGTGACGATCTCACCATGTCAGCCGATACTCCCGATCGCCGAAATCCGCGACGACACGTAGCTTCCCACCAAGAGCGTGCACCTATTCTCGCAATGTAGAGAATGGCCTGTGTCACGAGGTCACGCCGAGGCCGCTAGAGACGCCTGTAGCTCAGCGTGACCTCGAAATCGAAGTTGCCAAGTGCGTTGGGGGCGTACTCGCCGCCGCTCGCGACGCGGCCGTGCCCGCCTGGTCGCCGATTCGGGCCGCGTCAGGTGCGTTCGCAGGCATCGAGAAGAAGCTCGGCGACAAGATCCAGGTCATCCATCGTGATGTCACCGCCGCCCACGCCGTGTATCCATCGGATGGCCTGATCGCGGCGGCGGACGAGCCACAGATCGACGTGAAGGGCGATGTCGGCGGCAGTCGACGAGTCGCAGGCGCCGAGCTGGGCCAGCGCTGCCGTGCGCGCCGTGTCGTCGAGCGCGAGCCGTATGACATCGAGCAGGTCGGTGCCCTGCTTCTGCACAGAGCGGTTCATCACCGCCTGGAGCTTCATCGCGATGATCGGACCGGGCTCGGCGACAGGCGTTTTCACCTCCACGCGATCGCCGCTCGACCGGATCACCTCGATGGCGATCTCAGTGGCGGTGTCGTTCGCCCATGCGTGCGCGGACGCGTGGAGGCGGTCTCCGGGATCGTCGCTCGGCTGGTCGAGCTCTACCTGCCGCACCTCCAGCACGTCTACCTTGACCTGACCATATGGAGTTAGCAGCAGGACACCGGCGGGCTCCACAGCCTTCGCGCCCTCGGCCGCGCGGAGCACCTCCAGGTGCGGCGCACTCCCATGCAGCCGGTCGACGACGTCCAGGTCGACCGTCGCCCGGTGGGTGCTGGAGACTCGGCACAGCACCGCCAGCCCGCCGACCACGACGGGCGGCTGGCCGATGAGCTTCCGCACTTCCTCGACGGCCTGGACGACCGCGGCCATCGCGTCGCCAAGGAAGATCACCCGGCTACCAGACACGGGCCCACCTCGGGTCTGGCCGCCATGCGTCGAGGATCTCGCGTCCACGCCCCAGGTCCTGCGCCAGATCGAGCGCGACGAACAGTGGATGCGCCAGCGGCCACTGCCACCGCTCGGGCGGGAGGTCGACACGACGCGTGCAGACGGCCGCGACCGGTGCGACCCGCACCGCGGCGCGCGCCTGGACCGGCGTCGAGGCGGCGCCGAGGAGCGTGGTCGCGCGCCGAAGTACCGCCTGATCGGGGACGAAGAAGTCAAGCAACTGGTCAGCGCGAACAGCAACCGGCGCACCGTACGCCGCGGCGGCGGTCGTGTCCGTCAATGCCCACCCGGTCTCGTTTCTCACGTCACGGAGGCCAAGACGCAGCGATCTGGTGACGCCGTTCCCGTCACCGGGATCGGGGAGTTTGGCGAGATAGGTGCGTCGCTCCGGCCAGCGCTCGGCTACCTGCCAGAACAGCCGCGCGTCCGTGACGACGTTCGTGGCGTCGACAAGACCGTCGTGCCGCAGCGTCGCCAGCACCTCCGACACCGTGCTGGGGGACCGGCCGAGCCGGCGTGCCAGTTCCCGGACGGCGGCGCCCTCCTCCGGCTCCATGAGCAGAGTGGTCGCGACCTCGAGCCCGGCCTTGCCGCTCAAGGCCCGTGTCCGCTCACCGCGTCCGGTGACCGGGCTGACTTCAGCATCGATCACGAAGCTGCTCGAACGAAGCGCAATCCGTCCGCGTAGGTCGTAGTAGCCGGCTCGATGCTCGGTCAGCACCTTCCGGGCCGCCTCGGTCACCCGGTCCGCGACGACCAGCAGGAGAGAGCCGCCCGATCCACCGGGTGGACGGCTGGCCTCGAGTAGCTGCGCGGCAACGCCTTCGGACACCAGCGACCGACGCTTGAGCTCGATGGGAACCGCGACGCCATCCGGGTCGAGCACGAGGTCGACCCCACCATCGGACCCGTCGTCAGGTAGTCGGGCCTCGACCCCGAGCTGTAGGAGGGCGTCGACCACGAGGGCCTCGGTGTCCATGCGGACCAGCGTCCGTGCTGTTCGGTGTTCGGTCAATACCGAACACCGAACAGGCATTTGACAGCAACGGCCACAAGATCATCTGACTCCCTCGCCGGGTCGGTCTTCGACGGTGCCCGGCGTCTTCCGCACGTGGGGTTTCGATGCGTCGACCGACCCCTCTAAGCCGTGCTCGTTGACCGACCCGAGCCGGTTGATCTGCCTGTTGAGGTTGCGGACCTGGACCGAGTCGGCGCCGAAGGCGTCCGCCAGCAGCGGTCGGACCGCCTCGAACGCTGTCAGTGCCTCGTCGGGATGCCCGGCGGTCGCGAGCAGCTGGGCGATGACGAAGCGGGATTCGAGAATTTTGGCCCCTTCGTCCTCACCTGCGGAGCTGTCGGCGTTCTGTACGTAGAACCGGAGCTGAGGCAGCGCCTTGTCCGGTTTGCCGATCTCAGCGTAGGCGTGGCCGGCATGGTAGGAGCAGTCGAGGACGTAGGCGTCGGTCGGCGGCAGATGCCTGCGGTAGTCGTGTCCGACGCCGTCGAAGAGTGCGGCGGCACGCGTGTACTCCCCGGCGTAGAACAGCGCGGCGGCCAGGAAGTGACGTAGCTGAAGCGCGAGGAACGGGTCGTGACGGGTGCGCTCGACGCCGTCCTCGAGGAGGCTGATCGCTTCGGCCGGTCGGTCGTTGTCCAGCAGCGCCCGGACGTTGGCCTTCAGCAGGTCGACGTCGTCCTCGGTGAGCGTGGCGCGGCCGTCTGCCGGTTCGCGGCGTCTGGGCGGGGCCAGCAGCGGTCGGCGAAACGGTCGGGTCGGGTCGCGGATCCCCTCGGTCCCCTCGGTGCTCGAGGATTCATCCGGCGTGGACGTGAACGGCACGAGCGCCTCGTAGACGGCTTCGGCGGTAGGCCGCGCGCGCGGTTCCTTCGCCAGCATCGAGGCCACGAGCGTATCGACATCCCTTGGAATGCCGGCCCGCCGGGCCCGCTGGACCGCGGAGGCTTTACGAGTCGCCCGGTCGACCACGACGGCATCCGCGGCCTGCTCGTCTCCGGCACGATCGCCCCAGGGCATGCCGACTGGTGCAGTCCGCTGGAGGTTTTGGCCGGCCTACCCGTCGCGGAGGAGAACCGGACTTCTCTCGCTCTCCTGCAGTTCCGTACCGAGAAGGCGGTCACGGCGCATCCTCACTTTCGGGGAGTTACGCCGTTACTGCGGCTCTGGCAAGATTCCGGTGGTGACAGACAGTTTCTGTACCCATCGTTTTTCCGGATAGCAGATGATTATATGCGCTACCCGCAGTATTCGACGAATTTCACCAGTGCGACTCCGATCGTCGAAGCCGTTCCCCGCACCCCTGC
>NZ_CAUVXI010000137.1:13902-14587 GCF_963555845.1 Protofrankia sp. Cas8
GGACGTCGACGACTACGCGACGTCGAGCCATGCCCGGAGTGCCTGACGGATGACGTCGCTGGTGTTCGTATGATCAGCAGCCGCCCGCGCGGCAAGTGCCGCCCGCAGTTCCGGGTCCAGCCGCACCGGTACCACATCTGCTGGAGCCGACCCCAGCGGACGGCGGCCCCCGCGTCGACGCAGTTCCGCAACGTCATAACCGGCCTCAGCCTCCGCCGCCAGCCGATCCACCAGCTCGTCGGTCACCGGCACACCGTTCGACATCGGTGCCCTTTCACTGCTGTCCGTCATGACACACCTTTCACTGATCACGGCAGAAGATCCCGGTACTTCGCCCGCATTCGCATCGCGTGGATGATCAGATCTGTGTCGTCCAGGAGTAGGACGACGATCTCCAACAGGTTGCCCGCCCGGTCCGGGCCCAACCGCAGCTCCCGACGCGGCTCCTCGTCGTCGTCCCCGAGGGGATAGGCGACCAGGAATCGTTGGGCGGCATGGATGCTGTCCGCGTCGGCGATGCCATGCTTGCGTGCCGACCGGTGAACATGCACCCGACAAACGTATTACGAAACTGGTTCTCCTGTCAGCCTCCACGAGATGTGCGGGCCCTGTTGCGTTGAACGGAGGCAGGACATGGCAGGCCCTGCCAGCTGGCTGATCGGCTTGCCAGGGTGAGTTCGGCGAA
>NZ_CAUVXI010000137.1:14850-15536 GCF_963555845.1 Protofrankia sp. Cas8
GGACGTCGTCGAGCCCGACGACACGGTCCACCCAACGTCCCTCGACTGGCGTCTCGCCCTCCAGCTCCATACCAAGTTCGACAAAGAACGCAATAGCAGCCTCAAGGTCGTCGACAACGACGCCGACGTGGTCCATCCGCTGAATCGTCATATCCCCGAGCATAGGGCGGATGTTTGGCTGCGTCGGTGCGGGGTGGCGTCGTCTACTCTTGGATTTCGGCGTCAGTGGAGCGCTTGGAGCATGATCGAGGTTCGTGAATTGTGACGTCAGTTGGGGCGGGCTCAGGTGGTGAGGGCTCGGGTGCGGGCGAGGCGGTAGGAGTCGGTGCCGGTCTCGATGTTGTTGCCGCCGAAGGTGAGTCGGTCTGGAGTGGTTCCGCTTTTCTGGACGCCCTTTTAAGCTGCCATTTGGCTGATATTTTGGTAGCCTAGATCGTATTCTCTGGGTGTCAAGTATTCGAGTGTGGAATGACGGCGTGTCGAGCCCATATCTCGCGCTCCCGATCAATCGGACAGCTTTACCGAGTGTCCACTAAAGCGGGTACGGTCCAGTTCCCGTCGAACGCGGTAGCAGCGACACCATCGCCCTGGCCAGCAATTGACCCGAGGTCAGGTCGGTGACAGCGAGCTCGGCCTTCTCCTGCTGGACGCGCCGCACCGCCTGGTCATACCGACCGTCCGACGCC
>NZ_CAUVXI010000138.1:0-14507 GCF_963555845.1 Protofrankia sp. Cas8
ATCCCGCTCGCCGTGGCGACGTTACGCGCGCCACCGGTACGAACGCACGGCCGGCCGACAAGCTGTGTCGAAGACATTGCGCTCGGCAGACCGGCGTTAGGCTCTCCGTAGCGGCCCATCCCCACCACCGTCACCACCGTCACCGCCGCCACAGCCCAGCGGACCGGCGGACCGGCGGAAGGAGGAACCGGCCGGCATGGCGACCAGGCAGCAGTGTGCGGCGGCATTGCGTACGTTGGCGGATCGCCTCAACGAGCTGGCCAACGACCGCATGCGCGAGCTGACCCCCGACCGCACCATCGTGTGTCGGATACCCGATCTCGGGACGAGCTTCTCCGCGGAACTGCGCGACGGCAGCGTCCTGGACATCAACGAGGGCGAGGACGAGGACGAGACGGCCAAGGTCACCTTCACGGTGAACAGCGACGATCTCGTTGCCGTCAGCGATGGAAGTCTGCGGTTCTCCTCGGCCTGGGCCAGCGGCCGGCTGAAGGTGGACGCCAGCATGCGCGACCTGCTGCGGATGCGTTCCCTGCTCTAGCGTGATCCGGCGTCCACGGTGGTGGCGCCCGTACCGACCGTTCGATGCTCGGGCCGTTCTGATCTCTCGTCAGCCGCCGGTGCGCACCGGCCACTCGGCGCGGGTGATCGTGTAGACGGCGCAGTCGGTGCCGTGCAGCACCTCGTAGCGGTCGAGCCTCATGCCGAGCTTCTCGGCGACGCGACCCGACTTCTCGTTGTCACGCCTGAGGACGGCCACCAGCCGGTCCACATCGTGGTTGGCGAACGCCCACGTGCCGGCCGCACGTGCCGCCTCGGGTGCATAGCCGCGTCCCCACCAGGGCCGGCCGATGAACCACACCAGCTCGATCCCCGGCCATCCCGGCTCGTTCCACAGCCCCGCCCGGCCGACCAGCGCGCCCGTGGCTCGGTCAACCACCGACCAGGGGCCGACGCCTTCCAGCTCCCACACGCCGATGTTGGCCGCGAGGTTGTGCCACATGCTGTGCCGGTCATGGGTGCCGATGTACCGGCCGAACTCGGGATCAGACCAGATGGCCGTGGAGGCATCGAGATCATCGCGGTGGATCGGACGGAGGATCAACCGGTCCGTCGTCAGGGTCGGGATGTTCATGCGCAGGTACCCCCGATCACCCTGTCCATCTTCGCCGTCACCGTGTGGGTAGGCAACCGTTCCAACACACCCAACACGGTCATGCCCTCGGCCACCGCACCATCCACGTCAGGGTGCGCGCCGGCGCCGAGAAGATGTCCCAACGCGAGAGTCAGACGGGCGTGCATCTCCTCTTCAGTCGAGTAATCGGGGCCGACCTTCGAATAGCTGGCAACGGCCAGAGGCGCCCACCGGGTCACTTCCGCGGCGTCCCCCAGCTGTGCCGAAATACCGGAGGCGGCCTGCCTACGGCTGACCCTCAGCGGCCGTGCCGGGTGGCGGCAAGGTGCGCGCGTGAGCGCAGACCGAGCTTGCGGTACACGTTGCCCAGGTGGTACTCGATCGTGCGGACGCTCAGCACGAGCTCTGTCGCGATCTGTCGGTTGGACAAGCCGTCGGCGGCGAGGCGGGCGACGCTGAGCTCTTGCGGCGTGAGCAGTCCCGCCCAGGTGGATGGGGGTCTGCGTGTCTCGGATGGCCCGCACGCGGCCAGTTCGCGTTCGCAGCGGGCCAGATAGGGTGCCGCGCCGAGCCTCGCGAACGTGTCGCCGGCCGCTCGAAGCACGCCGACCGCCTCGGCCTGCCCGTCGGCCCGCCGGCGCAGGAACGATCCGTGAGCAAGATCGAGTAGAGCGATCTCGAAAGGCATGGGCAGATCCCGGCCGAGCGCGGCTCCCTGACGGAAGGTGGCCGCGGCGATGTCCATGTGGCCGCGGGCCAGTTCGAGCGCCGCCCGGGCCCGGACAGCGCCCAGCTGTGCTGAACGCCGCGAGCGCTCCGCGGCTGCCTCCTCAAAGGGTACGAGCACGGTCTCTGCCGCATCGGTCCGGCCGAGGTGAGCCAGCGCTTCCGCGTAGAGGACGCGCCATGGCAGGTCGGATGGTTCGATCGGATCGGACGCGGGTCGGCCCGCGAACCAGGACAGCGCCGTGACGACACCACCATGGTCGCCGGCCGCATGCGCAACGCGGGCTCGCGCCATGCGGATCAGTTCCGCCTGGCCCGTGTGATCGCGCTGGGCCCGTGCCGCGCGGGCGAGGTGGGCGGAGATGTCCGGTGCTCCTCGGGCGGCCAGCGGGTAGATCATGGCGGCGTGGGGGGAGGCCGTCATCCAGACCTGCCCGCTGTCGGCGGCGAGCGATGTGGCCAGGCTGGCGTGGGTGGTCGCCTCGTCCCACTCACCCATTTGATATTCGACCAGGGACTGCAGGTAAAGAGCTGTCAGACCCATGGGTGCGGCGGTGTCGTGGCGCCGGTGGAAGGCCGCGGCGGCGCTGAACGCGTCGCGAGCGGCCGGCAGGTCGTCGCAGGACCTCAGGAAGGCGCCAACGACGAGGCCGTCCGCGTCGGTCGCACCGCCGGATTCGGTGGCACCTCCGTCCCGCGCGGTCACCTCATCGAAGACCGCCCGGGCTTGCTGCCGCCAACCCGCGGAGAGGTAAACCATGATCGTCAGAAACGGCAGGGCTGTGGGATGGTCAGCGTCCAGCGGCGCCACCTGGTTCGCCCGGGTGGCCCATTCGGCGGCTATGTCGTAGAAACCGTAGTCGACGCGTATCGTCAGCGCCTCCGCGACGGCACGTGCCAATGGAGGATCGGGAGCGAGTGCCAGTTGCGCCCACGCCTGTCGCAACGAGACGTCGCTGGCGACGAAGTCGCCGCGCACCATCGCGAGCCGGCCCTGTAGGTAGTGGTGGCGCGCGCGATCGTGAAGCGGGGGCACGGTGGCGAGGTGGTCGGCGGCGCGGGCGACCTCGCCCGCATGCAGCATCATGTCGACGGCGTAGGTGAACCAGTGCTCCCGTAGGCGCCGGTCACTGGTGAGCCGGGCCGCGGTCAGCAGCCGGTCGCCAGCCTGCGCCCAGCGGTGTTGGGCGGCGTCCTGTCCAGCCGCCTGCGCGACCTCGGCGGCAAGATCGTCGTTGGTGAACGGTGATGCTTCGATGCGGTGCGTCAGTGCCGTTGCCGGGTCGTCGGCAAGCTGCGCCGCCCGGGCGTGCAGCGCACATCGATCGTCCAGGCCGAGGTCGTGGTAGACGGCGGACCTCATCAGTGGGTGAACGAAGGCAACCCCCGCGTCGAAGGGGCGGCGGTGCTCCACGAGCAGGCCGGCCTTCACCGCCGGCCCCAGAGCGGCAAGCGGATCGGTCACACCGGCGAGGCGCGCAGCGTCCTCGACGCGGCAGCTGCGGCCGAGGACCGCGGCCGCGACGACAAGACGCTGAGTCTCGCTGGGGCAGTTGGCCAGCCGCCCCAGCACCATAAGTCGAAACGACCGGGGCGCCGGAAACGGACCGGCCTCGCGTTGTAGTTCGTCGGGAGAAAGCTCCTCCAACAGCGCTCGGGCGTGCATCGGGTTGCCATCCGTGACCTCATGCAGCAGTTGCACCGCGCGCCCGGACATCGGGGTCGCGTACTGGGCCACGGCGAGCCGCTGCAGATCATCGACGGTCAGCCCGGCCAGCCGTAGCCGGCTGCCGAACTCCGTCAACAGCCGGCGAAGCCCGTCGGAGAAGACGCCCTGTCCGTCCGTTTGAGCGACAAGCACGACCAGGACTGGGTCGTGGCGCAGCCGGCGCAACGCGAACGCGAGCGCTTGCTGCGATGACACATCCGCGCAGGTCGCGTCGTCGATGGCTAACACCAGGGCCGTGTGGCCGGCCGTCAGCTCACCGGCAAGGCTGACCAGGCCGGCGCCGATCTGGACAGGCGCGGGTGCCGCCGTCCCGGACAAGGTGGCAACGCTCAGCTCAGCCGGAAGGCGCTCGGCGCGAATCCCGCCCAGCAGTTGAGTCAACACGCCAAAAGGCACCGACTGCTCGAGCTCGTCGCCGCTGGCGACCAGAGTCTCTGCCTCGTCCAGATCCGTAAGGAAACGGCGAAGGAGCGCCGTCTTCCCGACACCTTGGTTGCCCTCGAGCAACACTACCTGGAGACGGCCAGCGCGCGCCTCAGCCAGCCGAGCGGCGAGGAACGCCAGCTCCGAGTCCCTCCCGACCAGGTGGTCCATACCCGTAGGTTCTCCCCCGTGCCCGCCGGTAGGCAATTCACGATAGTAGCCCGTCGCCGGACCTCAGCGTCGCCCGTCTCGCCGCCGACGGTCTGTCCAACCGACAGGTCGCCCGCAAGCTTGTTCTGCGCTCACGCACCACCTCGCCGCGCCCCTGCACATCCATGACGACTCGGCGGCACGCGAGCACCGGAGTTCACTGGAACAGACCGGTGGATCTACCGGGGGCTCGATGGCGGAGAACCGCTGTTCGACTATGCCGCTCTTTCGGAAGGGCGACCCCGATGCATGTCGTCATCAACTTTCGTCGAACCAGTAACGATCACGAAGAGGGTGACCTACGCGTTGAGACAGATCCGGCCGCCCGCCCCCTTCTCAAGCTGGCCTGACCTCGTCCGGCTGCTTGACCGGGCGGCGTCCGACGAACCCCCGGACGCCGCCCGGTGGCCGCGGCACCTCCGTCGCGGTCACCGGGCGCCGCTCGCAGAAACCACCGACCGGCACCGGACCGGACTGGGCCCGGGGAAACCACCAGGATCGCCCGACCCCCGCGATTTCCCCAGGGTGAGGTGGGTCGCAGCGTGCCTATAATCTCGCACTGGAAAGAGCTCACAGCGCGGAGGTACCGATATGGCTCAGGCTGACTGGCGTTGCTGCCACAGGTGTCAAGGCCTGTTCTTCGCTGGAAACGCGAGTACTGGGCGCTGCCCGGCAGGCGGCGGGCACGACTACACGGACAGTGGAAACTATGCCATCATTTTCGGGTAGCAAATCGCCTGTCACGGTGCGTGGACCCGCAATTATCGCCTGCCAGCGGGAAGGGACCGTGAGTTCGTCCCGACGCGAGCAGGCGGCTTGGGGGCAATCACGAGACCCATCGTGGATTGCGACTGTCGGTGGTATCGGTGCGGGAGGGCACCGCGCCCGTCAAAACGGTGGCGGGAGCGCGGTCACAATCGGATATCGGGGGGACGTCATGAAGCGCATACCCATCGTCTTGATCCTGGTGCTGGTATTAGCAGCCTGCGCGCCGTCCGGCGGCGGAGGCGGTGGGTACACGACCGGTGGTGGCGGCAGCGCGACCGGTGGTGGCGGCAGCGCGACCGGTGGTGGCGGCAGCGCGACCGGTGGCGGCGGCAGCGCGACCGGCGGCGGAGGCAGCGCGACCGGCGGCGGAGGCGCCTACAGCACAATTTTTGGGCGGATCGTGCGCGGCGATTCTGGCAAGCCCTACCCGAAGGCTTATGTCCGGTTCGGATGGCTCGTGAACGCCAACGACGAGAGAGAAGCCCATACCGTGACGGACGACGGCGGGCGATACCGCATCCAGCTCCCGGCGGGCCTGTACCAGGTGACGGCGGGCGACACCTGCGATCTCAACGCGGGATTCGCCATCGTCGGACGAGCTCAGGACGACAACATGATCACCGTGCCCGGGACGAACGAAGTGGATTTCGTCGAAGGCCCGATCACCCCCGGGGCTGACATACGAGGCCTCTGCTAGGAGACCCCTGAAAATCTTAATTTTGGGTGTCGTGAATCGAGGTGAACTACCCGTCGTGTAGGCGCCGCGTGGACGACAACGAACATGTTGCTCTTTTGGTTGTCGCTGTTACTGGTCTGTGTTGCGGGTAGTCGGGGCCCGTGGTGGACAGTGGTGCCGGCCGGCCCGGCGGGGTCAGCCGGCTGAGGTGAGAGTCCAGGCGAGGGTCTGTCAATATAACGGCTCTGCCAAGATTCCGGCGGTGACAGACAGTTGCCGTGCGGGTATTGTTGGTGCTGTGTGATGCCGAGTTCCTGAAGGTCGTTTTTCCTCAGCTCGCTGTGCTGCTCATCGATCGGGTCGTCGATGAGGGGCCGGTGGTGCGGATCGCCGCGCGGACCCGGAGTCGTCGCCGCGATGCTGGAACAACTCGACGTCCAACCCGGCCACCGGATCCTGGAGATCGGCGCCGGGACCGGCTATAACGCCGCGCTCCTCGCCGAACTCACCGGCCCGACCGGGCACGTCGTCACCATCGACATCGACACCGACGTCGTCGAGGGAGCCAGAGCAGCCCTTGCCGCCGCCGGATACGGGCAGGTCGACGTACTGTGCGCCGACGGCGCCGCCGGCCACGCCTCCGCCAGCCCCTACGACCGAATCATCGTCACGGCCGGAGCGTGGGACCTGCCGCCCGCCTGGTGGCAGCAACTCGCCCCGGCCGGACGGCTCGTCGTACCGCTACGGATCATCGGCGGAACAACCCGGTCCATCGCGTTCGACCGCCAAGGCGACCATCTGGTGAGCCGATCCATGGTGACCTGCGGGTTCCTCGCCATGCGCGGCATCGGCTCCCGGCCAGAACCCGCCATCACCCTCGCCGACGGCGTCCAACTCCTGCTCGGCGACGGACGCACCGCAGCCCCTGACGCACTCGCCCACGCACTCACCGAGCCCGCGGCCCGCTCCTGGTCCGGGATCTCGATCCCCTCGGGCAGCCCCTTCCAGAACCTCGACCTGTGGCTCGCGACCACCAGCCAGGGCTTCTGCCGGATCGTCGCGCACCACCACGCCGTCGAAACCGACCGGGCGACACCGGCGTTCCGGTGGGGCGGCGCAGCCGTGACGAACGAGACCGACTCCTTCGCCTACCTCACCATGCGACCCACCGAACCCACCGAACCCACCGACCGCGAGGGGACCGTCTTCGAACTCGGTGTACGCGCCCACGGACCGCACCACGACAACCTTGCAGCATCACTTACTGAGCAGATCCAGCATTGGGACCGCGAACACCGCGGAAGCACCCCACGCATCGACGCCCACCTCCAACCCGCCCAGATCACCGCCACCACGGTCATCGACAAAGCGCACACGCGGCTGGCCGTCACCTGGTGACCAGGTGAACCCAATCCCGCACGCGGACCTCGCCCGCCGGTTCCCCCTCGTGCCACGCAGCAGACCCGCCTGCCGACGCTAGCCGCAGATCTGTGCTGGGCCCAATTCAGCATCTTCCAACACGCCCGGCCGTTCGACGCGGCGACCGCGAAACTCGCGCTCCAGCCCCTGGTCAACATCGGCCGCCTCCTCACCCGGGACGGCCACGGCACCGCCGCTCACCACCTGATCGCAACACTGTTCGACGCCGCCCAGCATCAGACGACCGTCGAGATCGACCACCGATCCGTCGACCTCGCCAACCTGACCCACACCCCCGATGATCGCCGCGAACTCCTCCAATGGCTGTGGACCGTGCTCCTGTCCGACGGAACCCGCGCCCTGACCCAAGCGGGCCGATGGGACCACGCGCTTCAGCACGTCGACAAGCACCACGGCATCGGGTACCGCCTTCTCGACGGACGCCAAATCGCGATCATTGCCCACCATGCGGCCGGGGATCACCAGAGCGCCACACGCCTGCTGGCAGAAACCTCCACCCCCACCCCATGGGAGCAGACCGTGGCCGCCAGCCTGACGGTCCTGACCGGCAACCCCGACCCCACAGCCATGGTGGACAGCTTCCTCGCACTCGACCAGACAGCACCCGGACACGTCGTCTTCCGCGTCCGTCTGGGCCTGACCGTCCTCGACCTCGCCGACACCCGCTCCGCCCCACGACTCGCCCACACGATCGAAACCGACGTGCTGCGCTCGGCGGACGCCTATGCGGCGCGAGACGCGCACATCCACCCCACGTACGCAGCCCTTTCCGCACCTGAAAAGGCGTTCACCGAACTCCTGGACGCATCAGGGCTGGGCGCAGGAACCATCCCCGCCCTGCTCTTGAACCAACTCACGACGGCGACAGCCACGGCCGAAGCATCGCTCACCGATACGCTCACGGTTGCGCCGTGATGGATCGTCAGTAGTAATGAGCACAAAACCAACGTCAAGGAGTTGACCTTGAGAGTCTGCGGCCAGGTGGAGGTCTCAGCTCCAGGCCAGCCGGGGTACGGTCAACCGCCGGTGCGCGTCTCCCATTCGCCCCGGCTGATGGCGTACACGTTGTTGTCCTTCCACGGGCCGATGGCCGACGCCTCGCCCTGAAACGTCATACCGATCTTGCGGGCGATCCCGTTCATCCCGGCGTTACCCCGGTTGGTGAACGTGACAATCTTGTTCACGGGGAGGGTGGCGAACCCCCAGGTCACCGCGGTGTCGCACGCTTCGGTGCCGAGTCCTTCCCGCCAGCGGTCCCGGCGGATCGACACCGCGACCTCGACACCAGGCCAGCCGGGGCCGTAGTAGAGCCCGGCCCGGCCCAGGAACTCGCCAGACACCCGATCTTCAACCGCCCACATCCCGTGCCCGAGCAACGCCCACATTCCGATCAGATGGGTGATCAGGCGTTCCGTGCCGTCCCGGTCGAACGTGCCGTTGAGGTAACGCATGGTCTCGTCGTCGGCGTTCATCGCCGCGTACGGGTCGATATCCGCCGGCCGCCAACACCGCAGGACCAACCGATCTGTGACCACCGTCGGCACGAGGACGACCGTCGGCTCGCCGAGTCGGCCGCTCATGTCGTCAGCGCCGGGCAGGGCGCGGCTGCCAGCCGGTCGCGGAAGTCAACCCCCGAATGCATTCCGGCGTACAGACGCTAATCAAGATCGGAACAGCCGGGCGGGCGGTCACCGGCCACCGTGTGGACGGGAGTGCCCCGGTCCGCCGCCGTCCAGGCGGCCGCGCACGCCGCCCGAAGGGCGTCCAGGCCGTCCGTACCACCAGCCCGGGTCACCGGTCTGGCTCCGCGCCAGGTCAGCGTCGAATCACGCACCTGCGCGACCCAGCCGCCGCACACCGCCACCACGTCGTCGCAGTGTGGGTCGCCGTCCACGTCCGCCCCCTGCGGCGGTACCCCGTCAACCTGGGCCCTGCCCACTGTCACCACGACACCCGGGTGGCACGCCAGCAGGCCACGCAGGTCGGCGGCGAGATACGTCGGCCGGTGGCGCGCCTGCGCCCGCAGGAGCTCAGCCGGGGCGGCCACCCCGGTGAGCACCAGCAGGGACGGCGTGCCCGACCGGACGGCGGACTCGATGTCGGTGTCGAGACGGTCGCCGACGATCAGCGGAAACCGGGCCCCGCTCCGACGGACCGACTCCTCGTGCATCGCACGCTCAGGCTTTCCGGTCACCATCGGATCGCAGCCGGTGGCGGTGCGCAGCATTGCGACCAGCGAACCGTTGCCGGGCATCAGGCCACGCTCGGTCGGCACCGTCGCATCGACATTGCTCGCGACCCAGAACGCGCCGGCCCGGATCGCGAGCGCGGCCTCGGCGAGCCGGGCGTAGTCAAGATCTGGATCAAAGCCCTGGACGACGGCGACGGGTTGCTCCCCGGCGGTCGTCACCGGCCGTAGGCCTTCCGCGGTCACCGCCTCGCGCAACCCCTCCCCACCGGCGACCAGGACGGCCGCGCCCGCGGGTAGCCGTTGCGCCAGCACCCGCGCGGCCGCCTGAGCCGACGTGACGACATCGGGTACCGCCGCGGACACGCCGACCGACGCCAGTCGACGCACAACCTCCGCCGGCGGACGCAGCGCATTGTTGGTGACGTACACCACCCGCATGCCGCGGTCGCGGGCGGCCGCGATCGTCACCGCGGCATGGGGCACAGTCTGCGACCCCCGGTACACCACGCCGTCGAGGTCCATCAGGGCGACATCGTGGACGTCGACCAGCGCGGACGGTGACGCCGACAGTGGACGCGGACCGCCTGTCATGGCCGGTTGAGTGCGGCTCGGGCGCCCCGCAGGGCCTGGCCGTAATGTCGGAGGTCCGGGCGCATCGCCGCGGCCAGCGCCAGATGCTCCACGGCCGCGCGCAGGTCACCGGTTCGCCGAGCCGCCATCCCGAGCCCGAACTGCGCGTAGTCGTCCGCCGGGTCGTTGTCGACTATCCAGGCGAAGCTCTCCCGCGCGGCGCCGTACTGGCCGGCGTCGAACTGTGCCCGGGCCAGCGCCTCCCGGACGCTGCGGGAGTCCGGCTCGGCGGCGACGGCATGGGCCAGCAGTTGAACCGCGGCGTTGGCATTCCCCCGGTCGAGCAGGGCGACGCCCCGGGTGTACCAGTCGTAGACCTCACCGCCGGGCGTGCCGCCACCAGCACCGCCGACCCCAGCACCGTTGGCACCAGCGCCGTTGGCACCAGCACCGTTCGCCTCAGGCCCATTCATCCCGGGTCCCTTGTGCCCGCCCGACATCCGTGCCTCCCCTAACCCTCAGGGCCTTCGTGCTCAGGGCCGCCGTGCTCGCAGCGTTGCCGCCACCGATGCACACGTCAGCCGACGCCGATGACGGCCGGACGCATCTTCACAAGGTTCGCCCCCCAGTGTCGCCGGAAACCGGGCGACGCTCCCACCGATCGCGCTGATCGCGCTGGTTCTATACCGACTGTTACCGGCATGGACGCTCAGCGGTCCGGCCGAGCACCACGCCCGGCCGTGGTTCGCCCGCCGGAGACGGCCACGGGGGACGCCCAGCCCCTACGATCGCGGCATGGCTGCTTGCGACCCGGCCCTGCCCACACCCGGCGGACTCGTGCTCGCGCCGTTTCGTGCCCTGCGGTATGTGGCCGACGACGGGCCGGATCTGGCGGCGCGGACCGCCCCGCCCTACGACGTGATCGACGCGGCGGGCGTCACCGCGTTGGAGACGACGCATCCGCACAATGTCGTCCGCCTGATCCTGCCCCGTGACACCGACGAGCACTCCCCCGACAGTCGGTACGGCCGTGCCGGGCAGACCCTGCGCGAGTGGATCGCCACCGGCGTCCTGCGCCTCGACGACGCTGCGGCGCTGTACGTGTACGAGGAGGTCCACGGCGACCACATCCAGCGGGGCCTGGTCGGCGCGGTGGCTCTCGCGGACCCGGACGCGGGGATCATCCTACCGCACGAGAACACCATGGCCGGCCCGGTCACCGACCGGCTCGCCCTGACCGTGTCCACCGGGGCGAACCTCGAACCGATCTTCCTGCTGTACTCCGGCGGCGGGCTCACCAGCCAGCTCGTGGCGGCGACGGTGGTAACTCGACCATTGCTGACCACCACGACCGATGACGGTGTGTCACACCGCATCTGGGCGCTGACCGACCCGGACGAGCTGGCGAGCATCGCCAGCGATCTGTACGAACGGCGCGCGGTGATCGCCGACGGACACCACCGGTACGCAACCTACCGTCGCTACCAGGCAGACCGCCACGCTGCCGGGGACGGCGCCGGCCCGTGGGATTTCGGCCTGGCCTTCCTGGCCGACGCGCGGGTGTCGGGGCCTGCGGTCCACGCGATCCATCGGGTCGTGGCCGGGCTCGACGTGGCGCAGGCCGCTCGTCGAGCCGCTGCGGCATTCTCGGTGACGCAGCTGGACGGCGAGCCGGACCCGACCGGGGTGACCCTGCTCGACGCGCTGGCAGGAGCGGGCACGGACGGCCACGCATTTGTGATCACCGATGGCCGGACGGCGTTCCTGCTGAGCGATCCGGATCCGGCGCTGCTCGCGCAGGTGCTGCCGGCGGACCGGTCAGCCGCCTTTCGCGGGCTGGACGTCACCGTCGCGCATCTCGTGCTGATCACAACGGTCTGGGGTCTGGCCGACACCGAGGACGTGGTCGGCTACCGCCATGACGCGACCACCGCGATCGCCGCCGCGGCGCAGGCCGGCGGGACCGCACTTCTGCTGAACCCGACGCCCGCGGCCGACGTCGCGGCAGTCGCCGCCGCCGGCGAACGCATGCCGCGCAAGTCGACGCTGTTCACACCCAAGCCACGAAGCGGCCTGCTGATCCGTCCGTTGGACGGCCCTTCCCCCGGGTAAGGATCCCGGCGCAAGGATCCCGGAGCAATGATCCGGAGCAAGGATCGACGGAGGTTCAGCCTGGCTCGATCTCGCCGGCCGGTTCGCCCCCCCCGAGCAGCAGCGCCCGCTCGGCGGCGTCGGTCTCCTCGTCGTGGTCCACGGTTGCCACGGAGACGAACCACCGGGCCGCATCGGTCGGACGGCCCGCGGCCAGCAGCGCCTCGGCGTAGGCGTACCACAGTCGCGGCGTCCACGGTTCCAATCTGGTGGAAGCCACCTCATCCTGCAGCAGTAGGACCGCTGCCGCCGGCTCACCCAGATCGCGCCGTGCGCCGGACACAACAATGAGGAGTTCGACCCGGCTCGCCTCGTCGAGTTCGGCCGCGGCCGGATCACGTGCAAGCAGCAATGCCCGCTCGGGACGCCCGAGCCCGCGCTCTGCATCCGCCATGACTGCGAGGTGGCGAGGAGAACCGTCGAGCCGGCGTGCCGCACGCAGTTCGGCAAGCGCCGTGGTGAACTCCCCCGCGTGGTAGGCGGCAAGCCCAACTGCTTCACGGACCGCGGCGATTCGGGACGCGAGCGAGGAGGCTGCGCGCGCATGGGCAAGAGCAAGCGCGGGGTCATCGTCGAGATAGATGGCTGCGGCGACAAGATGGCGGGCAACCGGTTCGGCACGTGCGGCACCGAGTCCGCGCAGCTCGCGGGTGACCTCGAAGTCCAGGAGTTCGGCGCGTGCCTCATCGGGAAGCGCCGGTGCGGAGGGCCGACCCGATCGCACCAGGGCTCGGCCGCCGCTCGGCGAACGATCCGCGGATGTCGGTGATCCGCCGGACCCCGCGGCCCGGTCGCGATCCGATCCAGGTCTCCCACGGTCTGGAGCAGGTCTCCCGCGGTCCGATCCGGGTCTCCCGCGGTCTGGAGCAGGTCGACCGCGATCCGGAGCAGGCCTTTCGCGGTCCGATCCGGGTCTCCCGCGGTCTGGAGCAGGTCGACCGCGATCCGGAGCAGGCCTTTCGCGGTCCGATCCGGGTCTCCCGCGGTCTGGAGCAGGTCGACCGCGATCCGGAGCAGGCCTTTCGCGATCCGATCCAGGTCTCCCACGGTCTGGAGCAGGCCTTTCGCGATCCGATCCAGGTCTCCCGCGATCTGGAGCAGGTCTCCCGCGGTCCGATCCGGGTCTCCCACGGTCTGGAGCAGGCCTTTCGCGATCCGATCCAGGTCTCCCGCGGTCCGATCCGGGCCTCCCACGGTCTGGAGCAGGTCTCCCGCGGTCCGGAGCAGGTCCCGATGACCTCGTTCCGGCCGGGCGTCCGCCCGGGGTGCCCGTCTGCCGGGAATCCCGGCCGCTCGAGCCATACCCGCTCGAGCCATACCCGTCCGAACCGGGCCCACCCGGCCGCTGCTGGTTCGACCGGGACTGGTCCGGACGCGGCTGCGTCGACGCCGGCCGCTGTGGGACGCGACCGGCGGTGTTCCGGTCACCGCTCCGTTCGTCCCGACCTCGTTCGTCGCGAGGCCGTTCGTCGCGAGGCCGATCGTCGCGAGGCCGATCGTCGCGAGGCCGATCGTCGCGACGTGGAGCGGAGCGGTAGGGCGCGGTTGCCGGCTGGGGCCGCCGCTCGCCATCCGGCCCACGACGCCGATCTGTCGACCGGTCCGTCGGACGATCGCCAGCACCACGACTCTGGGGCGAGCTCTGGGACGTTCTGGCGGCGCGCTGACCACCGGTGGACGCAGCGCCTCCCCCGGACTGCGTACGGCGCCGGTCACCACCGGCGGCAGGACGCCCGTCGCCGGAAGCACGGGGCCGGTCGGCACCGCGGGGCCTATCGGCAAAACGATTGTCAGTACCGCGGCTACGGGGCGCATCACTTCGTGACGTCGGCCGGCTCTGCCCGGAGCGTTCACCTCCTGCGGTGAAAAACTCCCGCCGGTCAGACGATTCACGCCCGCGATCCCCGGTAGGTGATCGCGACGGCCGGGCCGACGGCGCGCCAGCCTGCCCGCGTTCATTCTGTCTCGGTCTGTCCGACTGTCTCGGTCTGTCCGACCCTGCCCTGTCCGACTCGGCTCCCACCGGCCTCGTTCGATTCGAGGCCGGACGCTGAGCTGACCAGCCGCCGGACTGGCGCTGACCCGTTCGATCGGAGCTGCGATCCTCGCCCGAGCGCTGCACTGCGCCCCGTGTACCTGCGGACCGAGGTGACGGGCGATCGGCATCGTCGTGGTGCCGACCGGCGGAGCCTCGCGAGCCTCGCGCCTCGCGAGCCTCGCGCCACCGCTGCTGCGCCTGCCCATCGTTCGAGGTCCGGGTGCCAACGGTCCGGGATCTGCCGCGGCCGGCCACGGCGGGGCGACGCACCGTTGTGCCGGTCTGTGCGGTCCGTGTCTTCGGTGTCGTCGGTGGCTTCGATGTGGCGGCCTCAGCCGCGCTGTCTGGCTGGCGGCGACCCGGGCGAGCGGCTTCGCCGTTGTTCTTCTCCACGCAGTTCTCTCCCTCGACCGGTGCCATCCATGCCCGCGTCGGTGCCGGCTTCGTAAC
>NZ_CAUVXI010000139.1:0-1514 GCF_963555845.1 Protofrankia sp. Cas8
CGCTGCCGCCGAGCTCGAAATGGACGGCCAACTGACCCTGCCTCGCCTGCTTGAAAAAGTAGTGCTGACCATCGTCGACCCGGCTGTACGGTGGTTGCTCCGATATGGGGTCGTGCCGCGACGGTTACGGTTTGATGCCGTCCGTAGGGTGATGCGCCCCCATCTCGAACACATAATGGCTGGCTCGTCCGACGAGGACGACCCGCTCCCCCCGAATGTCTTTCCGCACACATCTCAGGCCCTCGGTGACGACGAACTGGATCGGATCTGGGCGAACCTGCTCTCCTATGCCGGTATCCTCTCATTCCTGCAACATTCCCTGGATGACCCGGAAGCCGTCGTCTTCCACAGCCGTACACGTCGGTGGATGCGCGAACTCGTCGCCGAGGAGCAGGTGTTCAAGGACCTACATCGTGCCTTTGCAAAGGATTTCTTCCAGAAATCCGAGGCTTTTGAGCCCGGGCGGGGTGCTGAATGGGTGTCCTGCTACCGGGAGGTTGTCTATCACAAATTCCAGTGTGCTGCTCCAGAGGCTTTGGATGAATGGCGGGATGCACTCCTGCGTTGCCGACGCGCCGGGGCATTCGACGACCTGACGGTACTCGCCCAGGATATCCTGGGGGAAGATTATCAGAATGAGGACGGGAACCCGACTGTCGGGTCGCTTGTCGAAGGTGAGGCGGAACTGCTCCTCGCCAATGCTGCTGCCCGGCGGGCATGGCGCCACCGGGCGAATGCCCCCGACCCACGCTGGTCAGCAGCCGCACGCCACCTGAGCCGTTACGACCAGCTCTGTGTGGAACCGTCGCCGCGACCCGTATTGGCGGCCGCGGTCCGCGCGGCTGTCCGGCTGGCCGAGGGGGCGGCCCGGGAGGCACTGGAGATCGCGGAGCCTGTGCTTGACGTCATCTCCGGCCATACGTCCGAGGACCTTGGTGACAAGATCGATATTTGGCAGGTAGTCGGTGACTGCCGCGCGGCGCTAGGCGATGATCGGGCTATTGAGGCTTACAGGAATGCGCTGACCGCCGCTGCCGGCTGGAGCGGCCGTGAGGAAGAGATCACGCTCGCGCTCGCCGATCACCATGAGCAGCGAGGCGACTTCGACGCTGCGCTGCGGGCCGTCCCCGATGGTGGATCCCCATCGGTTACGCTGAAGCTTCGGCGGATACACCTGCTGTTGCGGTGCGCTGAGCCGCAGGAAGCTGCCAACACTGCACGGCGGGCGCTCACCGACCCGGCTCCATTGGTTGGCAGGGCTGATCTTGCCCCTGCCGAACGGGCTGCACTGATTCGGGCACAGGCTGAGGCTGCCCTGCTGCTCGGCGATGAGCGTACCGCCTTGAGCTGTCTCGACCAGGCCATGATGATCCCCGATGATGATTTCTCATCGGTCGAGGACGGCATCCACCATCGTGCCCTCACCCTGCAGCTTCACGCCTCGCTTCTCGGCGAGTTGCTCATGTTGGACGAGGCAGGGGAGAAGTTTCGCGAGGCTGGGGAACTGTGGCGCG
>NZ_CAUVXI010000139.1:1883-9326 GCF_963555845.1 Protofrankia sp. Cas8
GGTTGGGATATACGAGCGGGCACCCCACGTGGCGATTGGCATATGGGGCGTTCCTGATGCGGGACGTCGGGGACATCGCAACGGCCAGCGAAGAACTGCCCGATGACGTGTCCAACCCGCCGACTGTCGAGCCGAACGGACGTTTCGACGAGGTTTCTGTCCGTATCTGGCTACTCGCTGTGCAGGCTCAGGCGATCAAAGCGTCCGGTGCGGAAATACCGAGGTTTATCGGCGTCTTGACGGACTGCCTCACGGCGATGACCGAACGCGTCGTGCCACCGCAGATCGCTGCCCGCGTCGCGGTGACCGGATTGGTGCTTTGCCATCAGAGTAGTAACACAGCAGACGTACGTGCGGCGGCGGGTCATTTTGCCGTCAGGCTAACCGCAGAGCTCCCTAAGATCCGGCCGGTGACCGCTCGATTTCTTCCCTTGGCGGATCTTGAATTCTGCGATACGCCGCGAGCGGATTCGGACGAACTTAAAGGGCTCCGTTCGGAGGTCGCAACACTGGACGGCCCCGGCGTTCTTCTTTCCAACACGACTCTGCGAACGCCGTTGTTCCGCGAAGCGCGACGGGTCTGTCGTGATCAGCGGTCGCTGGGGAACCCGCAGCCCGAGGCTAGGTCGCTGTTGGCGCGATGGCGCTGGTCGCGTCCCAGTGATCACTATGCTGAACTCAATTCTGGTCCCTATCAGCGTAATTTTGATCCGATATTGCGGGATCATCTTGAGTCGTTGGTCGATGGAAGCCTGCCGGACAGCGACGAGAGATTGTGGCTCCTGCGCGCCTGGGCCTTCAAACTACTGGCCAAGCAGCCGTCAGCAGCCGGAGAAGTCCGCGACGCAGGTAATCGTGATGCTGCGTTCCGGTATCTCCAGGAAGCGGTCGACAGCGCCGGTGAGGTGCGGACGAAGTCACGCTGGACGGCGGCGATATACGATGCGCGCGCCGAGATCGGGCCGGCCGATCAGCGGGACGACAGCAAAGACAAAGCACGGCGCATCTATGACACTCTCGGTCTGCCGGTGCCACAACAAGAGATCAAGATTGTCTTCGAGGCCCGTCGTGATGACATACCGTATGTGGTTACCAGACCTGATGGTGTGATCGTCGACGTTGATGAGCTCCAACGCCTGATGGCGGCTGATGAGGGCTATCTTCCGTCGCAGCTCGCGGCGGTACTGACCGGGATCGCGTCACGGGCGGTAGACCGCGACGCGATCAGGTACACACTTCGGCTCGAATCGGACGAGCCCCGAGTGCAGATGCTGCCCTGGGAGCTGGCCGATCCGCCACCGGCGGATGGAGAGCGTCGCAGCTGGCTGAACATGTACCGCAGCATGCCAACCGCCGCCAACAAGGTGAACATCCGCTGGTTGGAGGCCGCCCGGGCCACGAACGTGGACAGGTTCGCCGACTTGCGCACCGACAGCACCACGGCCACGGTTTCCGTTTCATCGGAACAGGGCGTCGAACTATACAGATCATTGCGACAATCTCTGCGGGGGCGGAATGGCGATGGAAATGATCAATTTGTTGCGATCGTGAGGCCGGCGACGCGCGCCGACTACCAGGCCAAACCGTCCGGTGAGTCGACACTGTTCGACATCGTGCGGGAATACGAGGAGTGTCACTATCAGATTCGGCACATCAAGCGGTCGGATCTGGGGAATACTGGGCTGCGACTGATTCGGAACAACGACATCTCGACTCCCGCGATACTGCACCTGCGGGCACCGCTGGTAATGATCGGTGATTCTCCGTGCCTCGATTTCTCCGCCGACAGCCCACACCGACGGCCGGCGGGCGGGGTCCGCGGTACCGACGTCCGGCCTCGGGAGGTTGCGAGCTGGATTGCCGAATGCGAACCGGGTACCGCGCCGGTCGTGGTGCTCGACCCGCCGCCGCCCGGCTCGTCCGCGGACTTCCACTCCCAACTACTCCTCCGCAATCTTTTCGCGGCGCTGCTGTTCCAACAGGCTGTGGCACCCGTGGTGGTGGCCGCCGGGCTCGAATTGCGCCACAGCAAAGAAGTGACCCGTGCATTGGCCAAAGGGCTGCGCAGACAAGCCGAAGGGCTGCGCAGACAAGTCGATGTACTGGCTGCCATCCGCGATCTGCGTGAGCCTGTGTGGGCGGACTCCTTGCCGGAATCGGGCGATCTCCATGGCTGGGCGGCGCGCGCCACGGCCGTGTTCGTCGCCACCTCGGCGCTGATTCGTGCATGAGCGGATTGGGTGAACGGCGTCGGGTCGAATGGAACCATCAGGTGGAGAGCCTGTCGGACGAACTTCGCCTGTGGGCGAGTGAGGCCGAGAAAGACGGTCCTCTGGAGAAAAATCACAGTCAGGTGCGGAGCATCGTCATAATGCTTCAATCATTTGCTGAGGAAGCCGGCGTGCGGACGCGGGAAGCGACGTGTTCCATCGGTGATCTTCAAGATATTATTCTCGATCTGCATCATGTCTGGGATTTCTTTCGCTCGAAACTCACGCTCCGCTTCGTCGAATGGAGCAAAGATTTTCTGGTGGCGGCTGACGAGTTTGCCTGGGCGTGCTACCGGCCAGCGGTCGAGATCGGTAGCGTTCGAGGTGATCCCACCATCGCGATCGAGCCTCCACTGGTATTCCTCAACCGTTCACGGACGCCGTTCGCTCAGCTCCGAGGGAGCGAATTTCTCCAGTTCGGCATGAGTTCGGAAGAAGGCCGTACATGGCAACGGGAGATACCATTCCCGATGATCGGTATTCCATGGTACACGACCCACCATGTACCAGACCTCCTCTACGTCGCGCACGAGGTCGGCCACCATATAGAAGATCGTTTTGATCTCGACGACGCTTTACGGCAGCGTATCGCAGACGCCGGCGTGAGTGCGGAGTGGTTGGACTGGTCGGGCGAGGTGTTCGCCGACGTGTATGGCTGCATTTCGGCTGGTGAGGCATATGCCGTTACGCTCTTCGACGCGCTGATGAGCACTGGAGCGGGTGTGGACACCGAAAAATACCCACCTGCACCGTTGCGAGCGCGGGTGTGCCTTGCGGCCGTCGACCAGATCCGCGGCCCCGCTGTGGCCTCGGGTCTTGCCGCTAGCTGGTCCGCATCCTGGCCGGACAGAGCAACTTCATGCGAGGCGGAAAAGGTGGTGGACGCCGTGCTCGCCGGTGCTTATGAAGCACTGGCCGGGCAGACGCTGAGCGGCCGACTGGGATTGGGATTCCAAGATTTTGAGAAGATCCACGATGCGGGCACACTGTTGCTGCGCGGTATCACACCAAGCTTTTTGCAGGACGTGCGGGCGATGATCGCGGCGGCTGCGTTGGCGTTCCACTGCGATCCGGATGAGTTTGACAAACAAGGCGTCGGTGACAAGGCGCTGTGCAAGGTCCGGAGCCTGGTGCGGCGCGGTGTGAGGGCAGGTGCAAACGCTGCGGAGCAAGAGCAGGCGCAGGCTGTCGGCCGGGCACTCTTCCACGCCATGGCAGAACAGCGATCAGAGCGCGGATGAGCTGATTCGGAAATAGATGGGGTGAATTTTCCGGGCTGGACGGTGCCGCTACCTCGGGACTGATTCAAAAGCTTCGCCGACAAATCTCTCGACCGTCGGACCGTTGGGTGCCCGGAGTTCTGCCAGTCGTGTTTGAATCATTCCAAGCGGATTATCCCTCTCGCTGAGCCGTTCGATCAGCATGGTTCGTTCTTCGCCGGATTTTTCATCTTTAAGCTCCAGTGAAATCGAGATGATTTTCAACGCATGGTCAATACAAGAAGCTTCGCTTTCAGTGGCCTGGTCGGTCGGCCCGTCGCTCCATGGTCGCAGCTTGTCGAGTGCCGGCCAGGCGGGCCGGGTCTCGTCCAGCGCCCGCAACAGGTAGGTCGAGATCAGAATTCTTCCCTCGCCGACACCGATCGCATTCTCGTAATGGGTACGGTAATTATCATCGCGTCTTTTTTTCGCGAAATCACCGAATTTGACATGCGCGATGATCCGCTGACTGTCGTCGGCCGCCGCCCTCACGGCTTCTTGATAGTACTGTTCTCTGGCTTCACTGTCCTGTGCGATGTCCGCGAGCGCCGTCAACGCCGCGAAGTGGGTGGTCGGGTCACTCCCGCGTGAATGGTCGCGTGCAAGGGAGAGGTTCTCTCGGGCGCGGAGGGGATTTCTTTCAAAAGCAAAGAAAAGTCCTAGCGCCAGATTACCGCGGGCCCGCTCCTTTTGGTCATCTCGGAGTAGGCGCAGAGCGGCCGTGGCGTGCTGACGGATGTACCTCTCGGCATGGCGCGCAGCGGTGGAGCGAGTGATCTCAAGCTCGCCCCAGGCGCGACGCCTGTAGTCGAGTGGCCCACCCGGCTTGCCCGGCGACGGTGGATCACCCATTTTCTCCATTGCCATGCCGATCGCGTCGGTGATCTGCTCCGCCAAGGCGTCGTCGAGCTCAAGAAGGGCTATGCTGTCGTTCGCCCGTCGAAGGCTCGTTGCCGCGCCGGCCCAGTCGTCCTGTCTGAGATTCGCGACCGCCATGCTGAGACAGGCCCGCGCTTCGGCGTAGGTGTGGCCGATTTTCTGCGCCACATTCGCGGATTGTCTCAGTTTGTGAACCGCAGTGCCAATCTGCTCTTCCGTGCCAAGCAGATAGCGGCCCTCATTATAGGAATGCTCCAGATCGTCCACCGGCAACTCGGGGACGGATTGTACGATACGTCGAGGAATATAGGCCATTTCACCGGGAAATATCGGGGGATAACGGCGGCGACCTATGTTGGCGGCGCGGGCACCAGCCGGCTCACCTAGAGCAGCATAGAGCTCCCGCCGAGCGGCGTCCTCATCGCGTGCCATAAGGTTCGTCGTCACACGGCGGCGCATGAATATTCCTGTCGCGGTACTATTACGGACCGTCACCGGTAGGAGTGCGACCGTACGATTCAATCTGTCCTGCTGCCGGTAGAACAATTCCCAGGCGGCTTCCGCGGAGGCAGACCGTTGGTATTCATGTGACATGAGTGCGACGAGGCACACCTTTTGATCTGGATCCGTCCAGATTCTGTCCAGGTCGACGTCCGGCCTGGACGCGTGATGGCGGCTCACACGGAAGCCCCGCTCCTCGAGCTGCCAGGTCACCCAGTCAGCCCATTTGTAGTCTCCGTATGCGGAGCTGACCACAATGTTGGAGAATGTCATCGGGTCCCACGGTTCCCGACCGGACAGCAGCATCCACCGATTCTTGTCCTTAATCCTCAGCTTAGTATTCCCATCACCCGCCAGATAGCCGGCGAGACGTTCACACGACACGGTCACCAGCGGCGCCGGGTCGGATTCGTCGTGATTGGCCTCGGGGAGTCGTGGCAGCTTCTCGTTGAAAGCGAGGCCTGGGACATAGGGAATTTCCACAGCCTCCAGATAGCCGTCCCGCTCCGCCGTCGGAATCAGCGTCGACGATTGAACAAGATCATTAAAGGTGCGATGACAGAGGTCTTGTGCGGCGTCGAGCCTGAGTCCGTCAGAACCGTCGACCCGAGTAGGCAGGAGCAAGATTTTGATGTCCCTCCCCGACCGCGTGATCTCGTAGGCTCTTCGTCGGGTACCCTCGATGTTCTGGTTGTTCATCGCAAAGCAGAAGACGACCGTATCCGGAAAGTCGTGCAGGCATGCCTCGGCGGTGCCGCTGTAACCGGTCCGGCTGTCAATGAGTATGTACTCGTACTCCGCGCGGAGCTGTTCAAAAACACCTTTGAGGAATCTGTTGCCGCCTCTCCCGTAGAAGCTGCTCCATTCCAGCTTTGCGAGTCGGGCGTGGTAGGAGTTGCCGTTCTCGTCTGTTCTACTCTCCATGCCGGCCGGTAGGATGAACAACACCTCGTCGTCTGAGTCGAACAGGCCGTCTGTCGACATGGCAAAGCATGAGCGTGTAATGCTGGCCCGTGCGCTGTTCTCAGCTGCTTGGAGTTCCGTTTGCCTACTTCTCAGGACGTCGCTCGCCAGGCTGCCAGCCTCGGCCACACGCGAAATGAAAGGGGCGAGGTCGGTCATGGCCTCCAGCAGGCCCAGGCGGTTGCTGATCTCGTCGGCGCCGTAGCCGGTCTGCCGTAGCACGGGCTCGAAGTAGCGGTAGAGGCCGGGGCTCTCCAGATCCCAATCCACCACGAGAACTTTCTTGCCGTTCGACGCGAGTATCCAGGCGACGTGGGCGACGCACATGGAGCGGCCGACGCCACCCTTGAAGGAGTAGAAAGTGACGATTTGGCCGGGCATCAGGGCTCCATGGTGGACATCGAGCCGGTCGTGGATGCGTTTTTCTTGGTGTCCGCGATTATGAAGTAGACCCGGTCGTTCAGCAGATGGGCGAGCTTGTCACCTACCGGGTGTGTGGCCGATTCCCACGGAGAATTGCGGTCCAATTGAATCATCCCGTTCTGCCCGTTGCGTCGTACCGTGAAGCGCTGACCGGCGCCGCTCACCTTGGCGTTGTCGGTGGAGAAAGACGGATCCCCACGGCTGGTGCCGTCCGCGTTGTCGATTCCAAAAGAAATCGTGGATTTTCCGGGAGCGCTCGGCTCCAGGACATCACAGGCGATGTTGTCACGGTAGAGGCTGATCTTGAGACCGCCGACCGGCGCCTGCCGGGTAAGACGGCGCTGGAGTTTGAGGACGCCCGCAGTGATGATGCCGAGCCCGACGAGGCTGAGGATGCTGAGGAACCCTACCTGCCATCTGTTCACGGGGCTGTCGGCGGGGACACGGCTGTCGGCGGGGAAGGGAACGACGGTCAGGGCGACGAACTGGTCGCCCAGCCATCGGGAGGGTAGGCCGGCGTCGAAGACCTGAATGATGCCGCCCGATGGGCCGAGCGGGGCGTTTTCAGCGGCGTGGATCGTGAGGAGCACGGGCTCGCCGTCCTCCACCGCATAGCGATGCAGTGTGGGCGGATTAATGGTGATACCGCCGATGACCCCCAACGTCTTGACCGTGATTTCGCTGATCGAGCCCCAGTCGCCAGTGACAGTCAGGTAGGCGGACACCGAGCCGCCGCGTGGGAGAGGTCCGTTGAGGGTCGGAACGGTGACGATCGGCCCAGGGCGGCCGTCGATCGATGTGTGGTAATCGAATGGGGGCACTTTGAAGCCGGCCCCGGATATGTCCGCGGTAAATCTGAGTGACTCCTCGGTGCCGTCAAGAAGCTGCAGTGGCGCGGCGAAGACAATGATGTCGCTGCCGCCGGAGTCCGCGGCGGCTTGGGTCTGCGGCGGTACGTCGACCGACTTCGTATTCCCGGCGCCGTAGTCGACGGTGAGCCGGGCGGTCACGCCCTTCAACGCTCCTGGGAGCTCGAGTGCACCGGCCCGGGTGTACAGGCGTGCTTCCACGTTCACCATGGGCGGGCCGTCGTTCGGCCCAGATTGTGGTGGGGTTGGGCGTACCAGCATCGCGGTACGCGGCGTCCC
>NZ_CAUVXI010000139.1:9351-14890 GCF_963555845.1 Protofrankia sp. Cas8
GGGCGTACCAGCATCGCGGTACGCGGCGTCCCTTCCCACTCCACCTGGGGGTCGATCATGATAGGTGGCCCACCCGGTGGCGCGGTCGCGACGATGGTCCACTCGCCGGGCATCGGATGGGTGACGTGCAGGCGGTCGTACCCGGCCGCGCTGGCGGTGCGCTCGAAGGTGGGGCCGTCCGAGGTCTTTTCGCCGGGCCGCACGAAGCTCGTGTCGGAGCAGTCCTGCGGGCCGCCCGCGGGATGGGGTTCGCAGAAGTTGAACGTGAGTCGATCTTCGTGTCGCACGCGGATCGTCGCGTCGGTCGCCGGCAGCGGAACCCGCACCTTGACCTCCGCATGGCACTGGTCAAGCGGTGTGAGCGCGGTCACGAGCCCACCCACCGCATCCAGGGGATCTTCCTCCGGCCGTGCCAGGTGCACCGACGGCTTGGCACGCTGCTCGCAGGTACCCTGCCCCTGGTAGCTGGCGCGGGCGAGTAGGTCCAGGCCGGCCGGGTCCGCGGAGCCGAAGCCGAGTGGCCACACCTCGATCTGTTTGTTCTTCAGCTCGGCCAGATCGGTGGGCGCGAGCTGGTTCCGCGCGTTTGGCGGTCCGCCGGCGAGCAGTACCAGCACCAGCCGTGCCGTTTCGGGTGCATTGGCCGCCAGAGCGTCACCGAAGAAACGCACCGCTCCGGCGATGTCGGAGTCGTTCCCCTCGGCGGGTGCCCGCTTGTGCAGGCCCGTGATGCAGGCTGCGAGTACGGGCCCGGCGCGGGCCGCGTCCGGCCCGGCCCTGCGGGAGGGACAGGTGCGGTCGAAGGCGGACCGGCCTTCGCGCGGCGCGCTGCCATAGCCGGTCACCTCCACCTGGTAGTCGCCTGCCAGCGGAGCAGCAGCGATCTTTTCGGCGATCTGCTTCTGCATGTCGACCTGCACTGCGGTGACGTTCGCGGATTCGTCGACCAGGATCTGGACCCGGACCGGTTGTGGCGATGTTTTCGACACCGGTGCGGCAGGGTCGGGAGAGCGCGTTTGCGCATTGACAGGTACGGTCCAGAAGACGACCGCGACGGTGACGCACATCCCCGCCAGTACGCGCCCGAAGCGTGCTGTGGACATTCGGCTGGCCATCCCTAACCCCCGTCGGCACTGGACTCCACCAGACCAAACTCTCGCCGCGGTGGAAACCGTACCGGACAATAGCCACCGTCTACGCCGGAGCTCTTCGAATCTCGGCATTTGACGGAATTAACTTTGAGTGTTTATAGGTGTACCTAGGGTAACTCGATCGTGTGCTCATTGTGCTTCCCGCCCAGGCTGCCCCGTCCCGGTGCGGCCCAGTCGAGCAATACCCGACGAGAACCTACTCCGCAATCGGTAGATCGTTGTCGGTGGGTTGCGTCGCGACCGCCCCTGTCTGGAGTCTGCGGGGTTAATGGGTGCCAACAGTGCGAGTGTCGCTTCAGGTAAACAGCCGGCCAAGCGGAGGTGCGAGATTCACTCGGGTCGGGAAACTGGCGTGCGTTCCGGTACGATCGGTATTCACTATGGACCACCACGCGGGGGGGAGCGTCCATTGGCTGTAAAGCAATCAGGCGTACGGGGCCGCCAGGTCTGGCCGCCGTATGCCCTGGTGGCGCGCTTGATGGGCGGTGTGGTTGCCGTTGGCGTCGTCCTGGCCGGGACGGCCGTCCCGGCCAGCGGCCAGGCGGCGCCCAGCGCGTCGCCGAGCACCGCCGCCTCGAACGCCACCGGCAATGACCTGGCCACCCAGCCAGTGCGGGTCGTTGTTCTTGTTGACGAGTCCGGAAGTCTCTCCGATCAGGACGTCGTCAACGAACGCAACGCCGCCTCGGTCATCGCCGTCGCGGACGTCTCCCCGCAGTCCCAGGTAGCGGTCCTGGGCTTCGGTAGCTCCGAGGGCAGAGTGGGCCAGAGCGCGGTCAACCCGGTATGCCCCCTGACGACCGTCAACCAGCTGGGTGATCAGCAGGAGCTGCTCCGGTGTATCGGCACGCTGCACCGACGAACCGCCGAGGAAGGTAACAACACCGATCACGTAGCCGCGCTTGCCCAGGCCCTCGATATCCTGGCCGCGCCGGATAGCCTCAACCGTCCTAAAATGATCTTCTTGTTGACCGATGGACGGCTCGACGTCTCAGGGAGTCCCCAGTACGGTCCGGACGTCACCACGCGTAACGCTGAAGGACAGCGGCAGTTGGTCGAGAAGATCAATGAAGCTCGTGACGGCAAGGTGCAGATCTGGCCGATCGGCTTCGGCAACGTCGACATGGCCTCGCTCGACGGCTACGCCACCGGCGGCTTTCAGGGGACCTGTAACCGTTCGGTCGACGCCAGGCCGCGGACGAACATCTACACGTCATCCAGCGATGTGGGCAAGGCATTGCTGCAGGCGTTCGCGTCGGCCCGGTGCGCCGGCGTCTCCGCTTTCGACCAGGGCACCCTCACCGGCGGAGAGTCCGTTGAGCTGGCCGTCGACATCCCGCCCATCAGCACCGACGGGTCCATCGTGGTGTTGAAGGGCAGTGACAAGGTCAGGGTCACCTATTTCGACCCGCACGGGGTGGAGGTACCGCGCCAGAGCCAGAACTTCGACGGTTCGGTGCTCCAGGCGACAACCGAGAACGCGGCGGCCGAGTCGCTGCACATCCGCGACCCACGCCCGGGTACCTGGAAGGTGCGGCTGACCGCACCCGCGGGCGTGCCCACGTCGACGGTCGCGGCCTCGGCGATCTGGCAGGGTCGCATCCGCTCCTCGATCGCGGTCACCCCGCCTGCCCCGCAACCCGGTCAGACCGTCGACGTGCGGGTGCGGCTGCAGACCCGCGCCGACGCGGTCACCGACCTGGCCGAACTGCGCAAGCTCACGGTCCGCGCAGAGGTCTCCGGAGACGGAATGCCGCTCCAGAGCGTCCCGGTCGCCGACGACGGCAAGGGCCCCGACCGACGGGCGAACGACGGCGAGTTCGCCGGTCAGGTCACCGTTCCGACCAACGCCACCGGTGATCTCACGTTCGTCGGGCGCATCGACGGGATCGGTGTCGTCGGCGACGAGCGACCGTTCACCACCCGGATCACCAAGGGGCCGCCTCCCGTCACCGCCGACATCAGCGTGGACGGCGGACGGGTCGCGCCGGGCGACGCCCTGGGTGGGACGGTCGTCGTCAACACGGCGGACGGCAGGCCCCGTATCCTCGGGCTGCGTCTGATCGATCTGGATCCGGGCACGCTTGCCGAGCTCAGTCCGGCGAGGATCCAGACCGATGGTTCCGGACGCTCGCAAGAGGCACTGACGATCCAGTTCCGCGCCGGCACCAAACTCGGGCCGGCCAGCGGCGAACTCGACGTGTATGACGCGGTCGACCCCGCGACCGTCGTCGCGACGGGCTTTTTCACCGTCAACGTCGCTTACCCGTCGCCGCTGCTCCAGCGCCTGTGGTGGTTGTGGTTTCTTGTGCTGGTAGCGGTGCTGGCCGCGGTGGCCTGGTTGCGTGGTCGGCGCCGGGCTTTCCTCATCCGTCGTGATGTCCGTGATCTCACGATGGTCCTGCACCGGAGCGGCATGGAGCTTTACAAACTCCGCGCGCCACCGACACCGTCCACCCGGTTCTCCTTCGCGATTCGGGACCCCCGGAGCAGATCGCCGCGTCTCGATCTGGCCGACGGTCGGGAAAGTGCCTATGAGGCGCGCCGCGGGGACAGCGGCGAGCTCATCGTCAGGACGCCCGGTGGTGCGACGACCACGCTGTTGCGTGGCACGCCCACACCAGTCGGTGACGGACTGGCGCTCGGTTTCCTCGATGCCCGCACGGCGGGAGCGGCAGGGACGCCGGGCGCGGCGGGCGCGGCGGGCGCAGCCGGGACTGCGGGCACCGCCGGGCGCGGCACCTGGAATGAACGCAACCGTTTCCGGCCCGGTGCGGGTGGCGTGGGCCGTGGTCACGCTGGTGCCGGTCCGGCATCCGACGGCGCCGGGCGCGGACAGACGGCGGGCGGCTGGCGGGAGCGGGCCGGCGCGGGTACCGGTTTCGGGCGGCAGCCGGGCTCGTTCCGCCAGGAAGCGGGCGGTCGGGGTGACGGGGGTTACGGCCAGTCCGTACCCAGCGGCTCGCAGCCCGGCTCGGAGTCCGGCTCGTGGCGGAGCGGGGGGAGTAGGCCTGGCCGCGGATCGTCCTCGGCTGGCACCACGGGGACCGGGCAGCGGGACACCGGGCAGCGGGACACCGGGCAGCGGGACACCGGGCAGCGACCCGGTCGCGGGGAGTCCGACCGCGCCGTCGGCCAGGCTCGGACGGACGACCGCGGCGGGTCAGGCGGGCATGGCCGGTACAGCGGCTATGACACCGGCGCTGCGGACGGTCGGGATGGCGCGGACCTGCATGACGAGATAACTCAGCCCGGTCGCGACGGTGGTCGTAGGCCGCGCGACCGGGACAACTACGACGATGATTTCGAGCGGTCATGAGGGCCGGACCGGCCGGCGCGGTGACAGCCGACTCCCGGCCCCGCGGTCGTGGGCGATCTGACAGGGAAGCGAGCGAGTCCGCATGAACATTTACCAGCCGATGATGTTCGTCGGTCTGGGGGGCACCGGATGCCTCATCGGCGCGGAGTTGGAACGCCGGCTCCGCACCGAGCTGTGCGGACCGGACGGCCGGGACCTGATCGGCCGGATCCCCGGCCAGGGTTATCTGCCCTACCAGCTGCCGGCCTGCGTCCAGTTCGTGTATGCCGACCTGAACGAGAGCGAGCTCACCAAGCTCCGCGGCCGGGTCGTCCCGGGCGAGGAGCACGAAGCCGCGGTCGCGCACACCCAGCACATCACCCATGAACTTGTACCCCGGTTCGACACCTATCCACAGGTTGCGCTAAGCCTGCGTACCAACGCCCGAAAGTTCATCCGGGGATGGGTGCCGCCGCCCGCCGGGGAGCCACGGGTGGCGCCGCTGGTCCGCGGGGCCGGGCAGTTGCCCACGGTTGGGCGGGCCGCCCTGTTCGAGACGTTCCGCAACGGGTTGGAACCGGCTCAGCAGCCGATCGCGCGGGCGATCGGGATGATCGGTAACTCCGGTGACGAGTTGTCCCGGCTCGGCGGGCGGTTCGGTCAGACCTGTGACGTCTTCGTCGCGTTCTCGGTTGCCGGTGGCACTGGCGCCGGCATCTTCTACGACTATCTGTATCTGATCGGTGAGGCGTTCCAGCGGACGGACTACCGGGCGCAGATCTATCCGCTCGTGCTTATGCCGTCGGCGTTCGAGGAGGGGATGGGCGGTGGGCGCCGCGCCCGGCTCAACGCCGGCCGCGCCCTGCTGGACCTGTTCCGCCTGGTGGACGACCAGAACGGTTCCACCGCCGGCACGGAACTCACCGCCACCGGAACCACCGGAACGCTCGGGGTCCTCTACCCGGGCCAGGAGAAGGCGACCGCGCTGGCGCCCGCTACCATCCAGACCGCCTTCCTATTCAGCGGCAGCTACGGTGTCCGCCGCGACGACCTGCACCGCTCGATCGTGTCGCTGATGCTGTCGCTGGTC
>NZ_CAUVXI010000140.1:0-14491 GCF_963555845.1 Protofrankia sp. Cas8
GCCGACGGTCTTGAGGCTCTTGACGTCCTCGTCGGGGATCTTCACGCCGAATTTCTCCTCGGCCGCGACCACGACCTCGACCATGGACAGCGAGTCCACGTCGAGGTCGTCGATGAAGGTCTTGTCCGCGGTGGCGTCGGCCGGGTCGACCCCGGCGACCTCCTCGAGAATCGCGGCGAGTCCTGCCAGGATCTCGGACTGCGACATGTGCGCCTCCTTCTTGGTTTAGCCCGGTACGTCAGCGTGTCGGGCGGTGCTTTCGGGGAATCCTATGGGCAGCGGACGACCTGACCGCAGTAGGTCAGGCCGGCGCCGAAGCCGAACAGTAGAACAGGATCACCCGGCTGTAGTTCCCCACCGTCGAGGATCCGACTGAACGCGAGCGGGATGCTGGCGGCCGAGGTGTTGCCGGCATCAACCACGTCGCGGGCGATGACGGCGTTTGTGGCGCCGATACCGCTTACCAGCGCATCGATTATCCGGAGATTGGCCTGATGCGGGACGACAGCGGCGAGTTCGGCGGGTGTGAAACCGGCAAGTTCGCAGGCACGCCGGATTGTCGGTGTCAACGCGAGGGCCCAACGGAACACCGTCTGACCTTCCATCCGAAACAGGTTGTCACCATACCCCGGAACGCGAATGGCACCCGCCTTCCCGCCGTCATGGCCCCACACGGCCGGCCCGATCTCCCGCGTCGCGGCGGGTCCGACGACCGCTGCACCCGCACCGTCGGCGAGCAGGATGCAGGTCGTGCGGTCGTCCCAGTCGGTGTAGTCCGACAGCCGTTCGGCCGCGACGACCATGACGTGTCTGGCGCTGCCGGCCCGAACCATGTCCGACGCCATCGACAAGGCGTATGAGAAGCCGGCGCAACCGGCGTTGAGATCGAGGGCGCCCGCCCGCACAGCGCCGAGGCGGTGGGCGATCTGTGGCCCGGAGCCAGGGATCTGGGACGGATTCGTGCAGGTCGCGAGCAGCACCATGTCGAGGTCGGCGGCGTCGATGCCGGCCGCGGCCAGTGCCTTCTCCGCGGCCATGCTCCCCATTGAGACGATGGTCTCGTCGGCGTCGGCGATGCGTCGGGTGGCGATACCGGTCCGCGTGCGCACCCACTCGTCCGACGTCGCGACCCGGTTGGCAAGATCGTCGTTGGTCACCACCCGGGCGGGACGGTATGTCCCCAGCCCCATCAGCCGGGACCCGGTCATCGCAGCGCTCCGACGAGTCCAGTGTCCGTCTCCCCGACAGCTGTGCCGGCCCGATCGGTACCGGCCCGATCGGTGCCGGCCGGCGGGCCGCCGTACTCGGCGACCAGTTCCCGGGCGGCGGGCAGGTCGTCGGGGGTCTTGACGGCGACGACCCGTACGCCGGGGAACTCCCTTTTGGCGATTCCCGCCAACGTGCCGGCGGGCGGGAGCTCCAGGACGGCGGTCACCCCGAGATCACGAAGCTGTGCCAGACACAGGTCCCACCGGACCGGGGCTGCCACCTGGTCCACCAGCCGGGCGACCAGATCCGGCCCGGTGCGGATGACGGCGCCATCCGCGTTGGACACCTGCGGTAGCCCGGGTGTCCGCGGGCGCAGACCCGCTGCGATCATCGCGAGGCGCTCGCGGGCAGGCTCCATGAAGTGGGTGTGAAAGGCACCGGCAACCGACAGTGACCGCAGTCGGGTCCGGGGCGGCGGGTGCTCGGCGAGGGTGGCCAGCGCCTCGACCGTGCCGGCAGCCACGATCTGGCCCGCACCGTTGCGGTTCGCGGCGGTCAGGCCGAGTTGCTCAAGATGGTCGATGACGAGGTCGGGCTCGCCGCCGAGGACAGCGGTCATGCCGGTGGCGACACGCCCTGCGGCCTGCGCCATCGCGCGTCCGCGCAGCGCGACGAACACGAGCGCGCTTTCGGCGTCCAGCGTGCCGGCCAGGACGCAAGCCGTGATTTCACCCACGCTGTGGCCGGCGACGACGATATGTCCCGGGTTGATCGCAGGCAGCTGCTCGGCGGCGACCAGACCGGTCGCGACGATCAGTGGCTGGGCGAGCGCCGTGTCTCGGATTGTGTCCGCGGATGCGTGGCAGCCGACGTCGACAAGGTCGATTCCGACCGCCTCGGACCACCATCGCAATCGTGTTTCAACCCCGCCGATCTCGAGCCAGGGTTGCAGTTGACCTGGAGTCTGGGCACCTTGACCGGGCGCGAGGATAGCGAGCACCGGACTACCTAACCCTTCCCGGCCGGTGTCTGTCGCTGGCGGGCACTCACCGTTGTGTCGGCACCTCATTGTGGGTTCTCTACAAGACGATCCGGTCGTCGCACATGTTTGTTCCGCATCTACCTGCTGAAGCGGAATCTTGTGACACGGGCGACAATCGGCGGTAACACGGCCCGTGTGAGTGCCTGTTTTTGATCTTCTGGCCGGCTTCCCGAGCCCGCAGCCCCGGCCACACAAGCGATCATTCCGGCGGTCAGGTGGCGGTGAGTCGACCCAGGATGAGCGCGACGTGCAGGGTGAACCGTTCGCGGTGGTCTGTCGGATCAAGCCCGCACACGTCGGCCGCCTTACGAAGCCGGTAACGGACCGTGTTGGGATGCAGGTAGAGCGCGCGCGCCGTGGCCTCCAGCGAGGCGCCGAAGTCGAGGTAGGCACCGGCCGTCGCCAGCAGCGGCGCTCCGGCTTCGCGCAGCGGAATGTAGACCTCATCCACCAGCGCACGGCGTGCGCCGGTATCGCCGGCCAGGGCACGTTCGGGTAGGAGCGCCTGCGCCGTCACCGGCCGGGGCGCGGCCGGCCAGGCCGCGACCACGTCGGCGGCGGCCAGCGCCGCGTGCGCAGAGGATGCGGCGGCGGCCAGATCGGCGGCGACCGGGCCGATGACGACCGGACCCGGTCCACATGCGGGCAGCAGGGCTTCGGCGGCATTGAGCAGGGCGCGCTGGGCCTGGCCGCCGCCGCGGACCGACCGTGACGCCTGGTCGCCGGCGAAGTCGCCACCGACTATGACCACCAGGCGTTCGTGGTGGACACCGGTGAGCACCTCCAGCCCCGCTCCGCGTCCGAGACGGTGGACCTCGTCGACGACGACCTCGGGGGAGTGGTCCGGGGCGTCCCCGATGATCACTGCGACCGCCGGCGGGTTGCGCCATCCCAGCGCCGCCGCGCGCGAGGGCAGCGCCCGCTCGACCTCGCCCCGCACGACATGGTCGACGACGAGCGCCTCCAGCCGGGCATCCCAGGCGCCGCGCTCCTCAGCCGCGCGGGCGTAGACGACCGCACCGGCGAAGGCGATGTCACGGGAGTAGCGCAGCACATCGGCCAGCAGCCGCTGCTCGTGGTCGGGGCCGGCAAGGGCTGGCACCTCGGCTTCGATCGCCTCGACCGCCACCCGGACGAGGTCGACCAGGCGGCGGAAGGTGACCGCTCGGACGAGATCACGGGGGGCGACCCGGAAGACGTCCCCGGACAGCTCTCGGGCGTGTTCGGGCCGCCGGCACCACTCCACGAAGGAGGAGATCCCCGCCTGTACCACCATCTGGATGTCAGCCCGGTGGCGCGCCGACATGTTCGAAAACCAGGGCAGGACATCGTGCATGCGCACCACGGCCCGGCTCGCCAGCATGCCGCTGGACCGTTCGATCCGCCGGATGACCTCCTCGGCCGCGGTGGGAGCGCCCGTTTGCTCGGGCAGGGCTCCGGCGGCCACGCTCGTGGCTGAAGGAGCGTCGTTGCCCGTCGTCGGCCGCGTCACCGCTCACCACCGTCGAACATGTCTCCTCCATCATCGCGCCGCAGCCGGCCGTCCATCAACGATCCGGGGCCTTCGGCATGATGGAACCACGGCTGCCGGAACACGGTGGGACCGCGCGATCGTGCGCATTGCCGGTGGGCTAGAACTGGTCGTTGAAACGGCTGGCCCAGTTGTGGACGTTCGCGACGTACGCCCGGGTCTCGCCGAAGTCGGGGACTCCACCGGCGTCCCGGACGGCCCGCGGCCCTGCGTTGTAGGCGGCGAGGATCAATGACACGCGGTCGCCGGGCAGCTTCTGGACGAGGTCGGCGAGATGGGCCTCATAGCGCGCGGCGGACGGGATGGCGTCCGCGGGATCCAGCGGATTCGCCTTGCCGTCGGCGTTGCCGTCGACGCCGAACTGCCGCCAGGTCTCGGGCAGGAACTGCATGAGGCCCTGCGCCCCGGCGCTGGACACCGCCAGGCGGTTGAACTTGCTCTCCACCCGTGCCTGACCCGCGAGCTGCGCAGCGGTGAGCACACCGTAGACGGCTGCGGCCTCCTGGAAGAGGGGGATCAGATCGGGCGGGACCCGAGCCGATGATCGGGATGTGGTACCGCCGCAGCCGGCCAGCACCGTCGCCGTCACGACCGTGACCATGAACAGAGTGAGCGTGGCGGTCCGGGGTAACAGCGCCCGCCGGGTCGTGCCGCGCACCCGGGTCCACGATTTCCACTGAGCGTTCACCCGCCCATTCTCCTGCGTCGGATGATCATATGTGTGGATCCGCTCAATCTCCCGGCCTCCCGCGTGCCGACACCGTTGTCCAGTGCGGAGGTGAAGCGATGACGGTCTCATGCATCGCAGCCGGCTGCCCGATGACTCGCGGGACAGATGATTCCAACTGGACACCTTTCGACGCCGCTGTGGATGCATGTGCTGTGATATTACTAAGGGAGATACAGTAGAAGCTAGGAGTGACGTTATTGGCATTTTGGCGAGGTCCCGGCTAGCCCTCGACGGTGGACGACCAGTTCGTGACCGGCCGTATCCATCATGGCCCGTCTTCCGTCCCGATGAGATCGCCGCGGTGACGGCCACCATGCGCCGGGGTGAGGTCACCTACTGGACGGGCCGCGAAGGACGGCGATTCGAGCGTGAGTTCGCCGACGCCGTGGGCGCTTGTCATGGGCTGGCGGTGGCCAACGGCACCGTTGCGCTGGAGATCGCTCTGCGGGTCGTCGGGATCGGGCCGGGCGACGAGGTGGTGGTGCCGGCGCGATCGGCCATCGCGTTGGTCAGCTGCGTTGCCGCTCTCGGCGCCCGGCCGGTCTTCGCCGACGTCGACGGCGAGTCGCAGACGATCACCGTTGACTGCGTCCGCCGGGTTCTGACCGAGCGGACCCGTGCCGTTGTCGCCGTTCACCTCGCCGGTTGGCCGGTGGACGTCGATGCGCTGCGGGACCTGGCCGCAACCCACGGTCTTGTCGTCATCGAAGACTGCACTCAGGCACACGGCGCCACGCTGCGTGGTCGACCGGTCGGAACCCTGGGCGATATCAGTGTGTGGTCATTCGGCTGTGACAGTATTCTCAGCACCGCTGGTGAAGGCGGCATGGTCACCACCGACGACGCGGCGTACTACCGGGCCGCCTGGTCCTACACCGACCATGGCAGACGGTTCACGGTGGTGGAGGCGGGCCCCGGGCCGGACCCGGACGACCTGGCGGGATATGACCGCTGCGGTCCGGGCATCGTCCACGACAGCTTCGGAACCAATGCCCGCATGCACGAACTGGCTGCGGCGGTAGGCCGGACCGGGCTTGCGCACCTACCGGAGATGGTCGAGCGGCGCCGGGACAACGCCATGCTGCTCGCCCTTCGGCTACGCGACGTCGCGGCGTTGCGGCTGCCCGCACCGCCCCCGCACGTCGGCCACGCCTACTACCGCTGGTACGCGTTTGTTCGGGCTGACCTGCTTGGTGGCGGCTGGAGTCGGGACCGGGTTGTGGCGGCCGTGCGGGCGGAGGGAATCCCCTGCTTCGCCGGTTGCCGCGGGGAGGTCTACCAGGAGGCGGCCGTGCCGCAGCGGTGGCAGCCCGCGGCCCCCCTGCCGGTGGCCGGGGAACTGGGCCGCACCGCGATCGCCCTCCTCGTGCATCCGACCCTCGACCCGTCCGACATCTCCGACGCCTCCGATGCGCTTATCAAGGTCATGTCGGTGGCGGCCCCAGGGTAGTTCGCGTATCAGCGTTCGTTGGCGACCGCGGTGGGCGCGTTGTCGGGTCGGGGTTGAGTGGGGATGACAGCCGCCAGCCGCGGCTGGCGATCGAGGTCCTCGCAGCGGGCAAGCACACGCAGCGCTGCCCTGGTGCTCTCCGGCGCTCCCCACGGGTCGAGATCGAGGATGTGCCGCCGTTCGACCGGTGGCGCTGACACGTAGGAGATCAAGGGGTGATGGCGGCGGATGTCGTGTTCATCGTCGTCGAAGAGTTCCTCGTGCAGCTTTTCGCCGGCGCTGAGCCCGGTGTAGACCACCTCGACGGGGCGCGGCGCCCGGGTCGCCAGCCGCCTGGCGACATCGGCGATCCGCACGGGTTGGCCCATGTCGAGCACCAGAATATCGCCGTTTCCACCCAGCGCTCCGGCCTGGATGACCAGTTCCACGGCTTCCTCGACGGTCATGAAGTAGCGGGTGACATCCGGATGCGTGACCGTGAGCGGACCACCGGCTGCCAGTTGGCTGGCGAAGACCCTCAGTACGGAGCCCTGGCTGCCCAGGACGTTGCCGAACCTGACGCTCACGAGCACCCCACGTGCATGCTGGGCGACATGAGCGGTCAGGCGTTCGGTGATCCGCTTGGAGTAGCCCAGGACGCTCGTCGGGTTCGCGGCCTTGTCGGTCGAGATGTTGACGAACCGTTCGACGCCGACGGACACCGCGGCGTCGAGGATTGCAAGTGTCCCCCAGACGTTGGTCTTGACCGACTCGCCGGGAAAGCGTTCCAACAGCGGCAGGTGTTTGAGCGCGGCGGCGTGGAAGACCACCTGCGGCCGGTGCTGCTCGAACAGCATGTCGACGGCCTGGACATCCCGAATGTCGCACAGCACGACGGCTTCGTCGTCGGCGATCGGCTGGCCGTGGATGGACAGCTGGACGGCCCGCAGGGCTGACTCGTCGCGGTCGAGCATGATCAGCTTGCCGGGGTGGTAGCGGTGGATCTGGCGGCACAGTTCGGAACCGATCGAGCCGCCGGCTCCGGTGACCAGAACCCGCTTGCCGGTGAGATAGCCCGCAACCGAGGAGACGTCGGTCTGGATCTGGCAACGTCCCAGCAGATCGCTGAGGTCGAGGTCGCGGATGTCGCGCACGTCGACGCGGCCGTCGATGAGATCCACCACCCGTGGGAGCACCTTGACGGTGAGGCCTGCGTCCTCGGCGACCATGGTGATCTCCCGTAGCAGCGTGCCGTCGGCGCTCGGGATGGCCACCAGGAGGGTGCGCGCACCGGTCTGGGCGGCGACCGTGGCAATGGCGTCACGCCCACCGCGTACCCGGACACCGCCCAGGGCCAGGTTCCAGGTTCGGGGATCGTCATCGAGCAGTGCCACCGGCAGGTACGGGCTGTCCGGGGTGTGCAGCATCGAGGCCAACACGCGGTCGGCTCCCTCACCCGTGCCGAAGACAATGATCGGCTCGGTGTCGGGGCGGTGCCGGCGCCGGCTGCGTTGCTCGGCCAGCCGCCACAGGTAGCGGACGCCGAACATCCCGACCAGCCCCACGGCGCCGGCAAGGGGAAGGACCCCGAGCGGCAGTGGGCCGTGCCGGCCGATGGTGGCGTCGACGATGACGATCCCGACCGTGGTGAGCCCGACCGAACAGGTCAGGGCGAGTACCTCGTCGAAACCACCGAACCGGTATCGCCCGAGGTAGAGGTGCAGGGCTGTTCCGGTGAAGTACAACAGGCAGGCCGCGAGAAACGCGATCACCCAGAACTCGGCGTCGGCCACGGGTGACTGGCCGAACCGGGCAAGGTAGGCCGCGCCCAGACCGAGCGACAGACATGCCGCGTCGACGCCGATCTGTAGACCGACGCGCCAGCGCAGGTCCAGCAGGGACAGCCGGGCCACAGCCCGCCACCATCGGACTCCTCGACTGGCGACAACCCTTCGCTTCTTCATGGATCCACAGAGTAATAACTACTGATGGTAAGTGTGTGGATGTGAAACGAGTATGTTGGTCGCGCAGCGTGGTGCTGCGATAACTAGGATGCTTTGCCCGGAGAGGACAGGTCTGTTGGTGGAACTTCGGGACTATGTCAGAGCGCTCCGCCGGAGTTGGCCGCTTCTGCTGGTATGCGTCATGCTTGGTGTGCTGGTCGCCGCGGCCGTCACATGGCGGGAGGCGAAGGTCTACGCCGCCACCGAGACCCTGGTGGTGTCGTCGAACGGCGGCGACAGCGCGGCATCGGCCTACCAGGGCGGCCTGCTGTCCCAGCAGCGGGTGAAGTCCTATGTCGATCTCGTGGCCAGCGACCGCATCGCCGCGGGGGTCATCGCAAAGCTCGGACTCGACCTCTCGCCACAGGTCCTGCAGGCTCATATCAAGGCCACCGCCGTCCCCGACACGGTGTTGTTGCAGACTGTCGTGACCGACGGCGATGCTCGGCGTGCCCAGATGATCGCGACGGCGGTCGGCGAGGTGTTCTCCGCCGCCGTCGCGGAGATCGAGACGGCGACGCCGGGCAGTCCGCCGTCGGTGCGGGTGAGTGTCTGGGAGAACGCGAAGCTGCCGACCGCACCCGTGGCGCCCAGGCCCGCCCGTGCCATTTCGCTCGGCGCTGTGCTGGGCCTGCTCGTAAGCGTCGGTGCGGCCGTGGCCCGTCAGAGGCTTGACACGAGCGTGCGGACCGAGTCCGACGTCGCCGCGGCGACCGGCCTGGCGACCCTCGGTGCGGTCGCCCTGGACCCCGCGGGTGCCCGGTATCCGCTCATCGGGGCGCTGGACGCACAGTCCGCGCGGTCGGAGGGATTTCGTCAACTTCGGACGAACCTGCGGTTCGTCGACGTGGACACACCGCCTCGCGTCATCCTGGTCGCCAGCTCGATGTCCGGGGAGGGCAAGACGGCGACCGCCTGTAACCTGGCGATCACCCTTGCCCAGGCCGGGGCCAGGGTGGCCCTGGTCGAGGCGGACCTGCGCAGACCGTCGTTCGGGGAGTACCTCGGGATCGAGACGGCCGCCGGTCTCACGTCTGTGCTGATCGGTGCCGCTGACCTCGACGACGTGCTTGTGCCGTGGGGCGACGACGGCGGCCGCCTGGAGGTCCTGCCCAGCGGGCCGTTGCCTCCCAACCCCAGCGAGCTGCTCGGATCCCGCAACATGGGCGACGTGCTGGGCGAGTTGTCCCGGCGCTTCGACATTGTGCTCATCGACGCTCCGCCGGTGCTTCCGGTCACCGATGCGGCCGTGCTCGCCGCGCAGGTCGATGGCACCCTGCTGGTCGTCCGCAGTGGTAAGACCCGGCGTGAGCAGCTGACCCGGGCCAGCGATGTCCTACGGACGGTGGATGCACGGATACTGGGAGCGGTACTCAACATGATTCCCGCCAGGGAACTGGACGCCATGACCTACGGCTATCCGTCGTACAGCGGGTACTTCCAGATCAGGATGGGGCTGGGGCGGCGGCACGGCCACGACGGCGCTGCCAGCCAGGGCGCGGTCGATCCGCTGCCAGCCACGGCCGGCCACGGTGACGGCATCGCGATCGCCACCCAGCGTGAGCCGATCGACGAACCCGAACCCGTTGTCGAGGGTTCGGGGGATGATCCGGCCGACCTGACGACTCCGCTGGCACTCGATGCGAAGACGGCCGGATCCCACCGGCGCCAGCGCTACTGATGAAACCCGGGCCAAGCCCCCGGACAAGCCCCCGGACAAGCACCCTGCCGAGCACCCGGCGGCCGGCGCCGCGCTGGGGCCGGTGTTCCGCGGGGCTTCGGGCCCTGGTGGTCGCGGCCGCGGTTGTGGCGCTGCTGGGCGTCGCGGCCACCGTCTGGACGGTGGTCCGCGGCCGGCTGGCGCAAGCGCACCTGCGGGTCGCCCAGACCCAGCTCGCTCAACTCGAACGCGGGCTTTCCGCTGGTCGCGGCCTCTCGGTCGGTCAGCTCCACCGGACGACTGAGGCGATCGCCCGCGAGACGACGGCGGCCAGGCGGCTGACCCAGGGGCCGGTTTTCGCGGTAGCTGGGCGGGTGCCGTTGGTCGGCTGTCCCGTCCACACGACGCGTTCGTTGGCGGTCGCGGTCGACGATCTCGCCGTGGTCGGTCTGCCGGCCGTCGTCACGGTCGGCGCGGCTCTCCGCCCGGCTGTCCCGGCCGGCGCCGGGACAGCCGGCGCCGGGACCGGCTTGTTGTCGCGGCTCGCCGGGGTCCGTGGCTCGATCGACACCGCGCGGACCGCGCTCGAGCAGTTCCGCCAGCGGGCTGCCCGCACGTCCACCTGCGGTGCGATCGGGCGGCTGGTCGGAATCCAGGAGGCGGTCGCGCAGGCTTGGCGGCTGAGCGCGGCCCTCGCCCGGACCGCGCAGATGTTGGATCTCGCCGGTGGCCTGCTGCGCCAATGACGGGGGCCGGCTGGCTACGATGGGCCGGGATCGTCGGTCGATCGGTGAGGAAGGCTTGTGATGAGGTCCGCTGAGATCGCGAGCCGTTGGCTTCGCTACTTCGCCGAGCGCGGGCACACGGTCGTGCCGTCGGCGTCCCTCATCGCGGACGACCCCACGCTGCTGCTCGTGAACGCGGGAATGGTTCCCTTCAAGCCGTACTTCCTCGGCGAGGTCCGCCCGCCCTTCACCCGTGCGGCCAGCATCCAGAAATGCGTGCGGACCACCGACATCGAAGAGGTCGGCAGGACCACCCGGCACGGTTCCTTCTTCCAGATGTGCGGGAACTTCTCCTTCGGGGACTACTTCAAGGAGACCGTTGTCCCCCTGGCCTGGGAACTACTCACCACGCCGGTGGCGGCGGGCGGGTACGGGCTGGACGACAGCCGGTTGTGGGTGACCGTCTATCTCGACGACGACGAGACCGCTGAGATCTGGCGGTCGACGGTGGGGGTGCCGGCCGAGCGCATCCAACGCCTCGGTATGGAGGACAACTTCTGGTCGATGGGTGTGCCGGGGCCGTGCGGACCCTGTTCGGAGATCAACTACGACCGCGGGCCGGCGTTCGGGATCGACGGGGGCCCCGCCGTGAACGGCGAGCGTTACCTGGAGCTCTGGAACCTGGTCTTCATGCAGTCCATCCGCGGTGAGGGGTCGTCCAAGAAGGACTACCCGATCCTCGGCGATCTCCCGTCGAAGAACATCGACACCGGCCTCGGCCTGGAGCGTCTCGCCGCGGTGCTCCAGGGCGTCGACAACCTCTACGAGATCGACACCTCCCGGCTGATCCTCGACCGGGCCGCGGAGCTCACCGGTGCCCGCTATGGCGCCGCGGCGTCCTCCGACGTGTCGCTGCGGGTGGTTGCCGATCATGTGCGCACCTCGGTGATGCTCATCGGCGACGGCGTGCTGCCCGGCAACGAGGGACGCGGCTACGTGCTGCGCCGGATGATGCGCCGCGCGATTCGCAACATGCGCCTGCTCGGTGCACCGGACGCGACCATGCCCGAGATGGTCGCGGTCACGATCGAGGCGATGGGCCCGCAGTATCCCGAACTTGTCACCGACCGGGCGCGGATCGACTCGGTGGCGACCGCCGAGGAGGCGTCGTTCCTGGCGACGCTGCGCACCGGGACGTCCATCTTCGATCTGGCGGCGAGCGAGACGAAGAAGGCGGGCGGCGGTGTACTCACCGGTGCGCGGGCCTTCCAGCTGCACGACACGTTCGGGTTTCCCATCGATCTCACCCTGGAGATGGCAGCCGAGCAGGGCCTGACCGTCGACGCGGAGGGCTTTCGCCGGCTCATGGGCGAGCAGCGTGAGCGTGCCAAGGCCGATGCCCGGGCGAAGAAGACCGGGCATGTGGACACCTCGGCGTACCGGGACGTGCTGGCGGCGGCCGGCCCGTCGGTGTTCACCGGGTATGACAGCGCCGCCGGGGACGCCGTCGTCCGCGGGCTGCTGGTGGCCGGGTCACCCGCCCGCGAGGCCGGCGAGGGAAGCGATGTCGAGGTCGTGCTCGACCGCACGCCGTTCTATGCCGAGGGCGGTGGCCAGCTGGCTGACAGCGGCGCGGTCCGCCTCGACGACGGTACCGAGATCGAGATCTTCGATGTGCAGAAGCCGCTACCAGGACTGATCGTCCATCGTGGTCGGGTGCGCTCGGGCGGGGTCACGGTCGGGATGCACGCGCGGGCCGAGATCGACCCCGCCCGGCGGGGGGCGATCTCGCGGTCCCACAGCGCCACCCACCTGACCCACCAGGCCCTGCGGGACGCGCTGGGCCCGAGCGCCGCGCAGGCCGGCTCGGAGAACTCGCCCGGCCGGTTCCGCTTCGACTTCTCCTGCGCCGGTGCGGTGCCGGTGTCGGTGCTGGCCGACGTGGAGGAGACGATCAACCAGGTGCTGATCGAGGATCTTGATGTGCACGCCGAGGTGATGAACGCCGACGAGGCACGCCGGACCGGCGCCATCGCGATGTTCGGCGAGAAGTACGGCGACCGGGTGCGGGTCGTCTCGATCGGCGAGTACTCCCGTGAGCTCTGTGGTGGCACGCATGTGCGCCGTTCCGGGCAGCTCGGCCTGGTCAAGCTGTTGGGCGAGTCCTCGGTCGGGGCGGGGGTCCGGCGGGTGGAGGCCCTGGTCGGCCTGGACGCCTACCGCTACCTGGCCCGCGAGGCCGTGCTCGTCGCGCAGATCACCGATGTGCTCAAGGCGCCCCGGGCCGAGGTGCCCGAGCGTCTGGCCGGGGTGCTCGGGCGGTTGCGCGACGCCGAGAAGGAGCTGGAGAAGCTGCGGGCCGCACAGGTGCTGGCCGCGGCGGGTGACCTCGCGAGCGCAGCCGAGGACGTCGGCGGGGTCGCGCTCGTCGCCCACCATGCGCCGGACGGCACATCCGCGGATGATCTTCGTAGGCTCGTCCTCGACATCCGCGGCAGAGTCGCCGCCGACCGTCCGGTGGTCGTCGCGGCGGCGGCCGCGGTGGACCGGCGTCCGGTCATCGTGGTGGGTACGAGCGCTTCCGCGCGTGACCGCGGGATCAAGGCCGGGGAGCTCGTCCGCGGCGCCGCGAAGGTCCTTGGCGGTGGGGGTGGGGGCAAGGACGACCTCGCCCAGGGCGGTGGCACCGACCCGACGGCGATCGCGGCCGCGCTCGCGGTGGTCCGCCGGACGGTCGCGCAGCGGGCGACCGCCTGAGCTGGCTCAGGCGGCCGCCTGAGCCGCAGCCGAATTCTCCTTCTTGAGGAAAGATCACATCCGGAAACCCCGGCCGGTCCGCTGTCGTTGTCCGGTGTGGTTCACCCATCGCTGCGGCGGTCGGATGCGGGCAGGGGCGCCCACCGGGCGGCCCTTGTGACAGGCAAGGTCGTCGGCTTGCGCGACCCATCCGAGGGCGATCTCCATCGCGACATCCCGTCCGGTGCCGATTCGATCCCGAGGAGATTGACATGGCCCTGCGGGCGCACCTGCGGGCGGACGTGCAGGCGTCGCTGGTGGTGTTTCTGGTCGCGATGCCGCTGTCGCTGGGTATCGCGGTCGCCACGGGCGCGCCGGTCGCCGCCGGTCTCATCGCCGCTGTGATCGGTGGGATCGTGGCGGGGGCGCTCGGCGGTGTCTGCCTGCAGGTCAGTGGGCCCGCGGCCGGGCTCACCGTGGTCATCGCGGGGCTCATCACGACCTACGGGTGGCGGGTCACGTGCGCGGTGACCGCGGCCGCCGGTGTGCTCCAGATCATCTTCGGCGTCAGTCGGATCGCCCGCGCAGCCCTCGCCGTGTCGCCCGCGATCGTGCACGGCATGCTCGGCGGGATCGGGCTCACCATCGCCATCGGCCAGCTGCACGTCATCCTCGGCGGTGCGCCCGACGCCCACGCCATCGACAACATCGTGACCCTGCCCGGCCGGATCGTCAACAGCCACAGCGGCGCGACCCTGATCGGGGCCATGACGATCGCCGTCATCCTGCTGTGGCCCCGGCTGGTCCGCCGGCTGCCGAGCGGGCTGCGCGCGATCCCCGCGCCGCTCGCCGCGGTCGTCGTTGGGACCACTCTGGCCGCCGCCGTCCACCTGGACCTGCCCCGGGTCGACCTGCCCAGGTCGATCCTCGGCTCGGTGTCGCTGCCGGCCTTTCCCGACCGGGACTGGTCTGGGATCGTCCTGGGCGTCCTCACCATTGCGATCGTGGCGAGCATGGAGTCGCTGCTGTCCGCGGTGGCGGTGGAGAAGCTGGCCACCACGCGTGGCCGGGCGCCGGGTCGGATCAACCTCGACCGTGAGCTCCTCGGGCAGGGGGCTGCCAACGTCCTGGCGGGTCTCGCCGGCGGGCTGCCGGTGACCGGTGTGATCGTGCGCGGTTCCACCAACGTCGCGGCCGGGGCGAGGACGCGGGCCTCAGCCGTCCTGCACGGCGTGTGGGTGGCGCTGTTCGCCCTGTTCTTCGGCGGAGCGGTCGAGTGGATTCCGCTGTCCGCGCTGGCCGGCCTGCTCGTCGTGGTCGGGGTCCGGCTGGTCGACGTCGCCCATCTGCGGCACGTGCGGCGTCACGGCGAGCTGCCCGTGTACGTCGTCACGCTCGTCGGTGTCGTCGCGCTCGACCTGCTCCA
>NZ_CAUVXI010000141.1:0-14480 GCF_963555845.1 Protofrankia sp. Cas8
ATCCTCGTATTACGGACACCGCTGAGAAGGCCCGCCTTCTTGAGTTTCTAGATTCCGGCGAAGTAATCATGGCGATACGCGCACGATCGCACGACCAAATAAACCCAGGCCGCGGACCGGTCGTACCGATGGTGTTTGTCACGGACGGTGCATGGGTCTGGAGCGATGCGGTCAACTACTACCTCAAGAACCACGACCTGCTGCCGGAATCTCGCCTTCTCGGACGCATTGCGGCACAGGATTACCAGTGCCCATCCGTTAGCGAGAGTGAAGTAAATCGAGTATTTGAGGAGTTCCAGCGTTTTCGGGCGCATAATCACGTCGACGGGGACCGTCGTATCGGCCCGCCACCTCGCAGGTGATTTCGCACGATTGTCACACGCCGCGCGTTAGCACTACAGCCGCAGCGATATCCTTGTGGTCTCTGTTCAGGTGAGCCGCATGTCCACCCGGTGGGTCCACCGCTCCACCCGACCCGATGCCCTCCGAACCAGCGGCCAGCCGCCCGCACGGCCTTCTTCGAGTCGTATCTGTCCGCCCTTATCGAGCGGGATGTCACCGAACTGTCCGTCATCGAACGCCGTGGCGACCTGCGCAGGCTCCTTGCCTGCTCGCGGGCCGGTCCGGCGCATCAACGCGCTCTGGCACCTGCCCCCTGGCCCCTGACCCCTGACCACACGGACATCCGATCACTCAACGGGGACGGCGCAATGCCCGGATGAGGCGGGAGACCTCGCCGCGCAGGCTTGCCGGCACCCGCAGCACCTGCCGTCCGGCCGGGGTCATCAGGTCGACGGTGATCAGGTCACCGCGCTTGCGCCCCTGGGATGCCGCGACCGTTCGTCGGTCGAACGCCACGTCGAAGTAGTCACCCGCCCGTGGGAACGGCGCGACGACCAGCAACCGCCGGGTGGTGAGCAGGATCCAGCGGGACGTCCCCAACCGACGCCCGATGAAGCGTTCGGCCCTGGCGGTGAGCGCACCGGGACCTGCGGGATCGGTGAGCCGGCCCCGCAGCACGACCTCGGTGAACTCCCCCGGCTCCAGCGGCACGTCCGGTGGCCTGGCCCGACGTGCCGGTATGCCTCGCACGCGTCCCAGCCTTCCACCACCGGGCACCACACGCGTCCAGGGCGCCAGACGCGCAAGGCCGTCCCGGGCAGTGGCCGTCAGCAATGACAACGGGTATGGTAAGGAGGTGGTCCCGGCTAGCGACAAGAGCCCCTGGGCTCTGCCGCGTCCTGCGGCTAGCCGGCCGGGGCAATTTATCTAATAGTAGTGATGTACTCCGGTTTCGAACAGGTCATACTGACTTGCCACCTGGTGATCGACAAGGAGACGCGAGCGGTCGTCAGCGCGCTCCCAGTAGCGCGTGACCGCCCACAGACAGTAATCCGCAGCTTGTAAAGACGGATCACTCATGCACGGCCGAAATGCAATGCGGTGCGGGACACGGAAATCACTGCATTGTCGTACCACATCCTCCACTGCCGCCCGAAATGCTGCGCGCCGCTTTTTGGTGCCGATCTCCGACGCAACCACCATCAATTCGTCGCCCACATCAATAATTTGGGGCGCCAATGCGCGAAAATGATAAAACCAAGCATACTTGAAAAATGTTACATCCGTGTCCCGGATTCGCGGAATGGCTTTACTTTTCTCCACCAGGGTGACGTCAACGCGGAGCGGGTGGACGGCAAGTGTCTTGAAAACGGCATCGCGGACCTGTTGAGTGTCCTCCGTCGCGTGGAAGGCCCCATCAAGCCCTATTCCCTGCCAGGCCAGGTCGTGTCGCAGCTGGTTCAGGTCAGCGGCAAGCCGACCTGGTCCATCGTCGCGTTGCACGACTGTGCCAACGCTGAAGTAGCGGCTCGCTCCGGGCTTGCGGCTGAAGTCGAAGTTACCCGACTCGTCGGCGAACACGTAGACACGGGACACAGATTCTTCCTCGAGGATTCGTTCTCTTCATCGAGAACGAGTGACACCACTGTAACTCACGTGAGGGACAGGTCTGACTACGCTTGGCTCGTAGGCCACAGAGTGCACGATCATGGCTCTTCTCGCACGCCGGAGGCCCAAGCAGCCCAGTCGCTCGAGCCGTTTCTGCCACCTTCTGGAGAGACCCGCACTGACGCTCAGCGTCACTCCGACAGCACGTGCAGTGATCCGAGCCGGCGTACCGGTATGCCTCGCACGCGTCCCAGCCTTGCACCACCGGGCACCACACGCGTCCAGGGCAGCACGGACGCACAGGACACCACGGACGCAAGGCTGCCCTACCCACGGCTCGGTGTTGTGATACCTACTGACCACTGGCGCATCCTTGTGATACCAAACAGCCCTGTAGGTATCACAAGGACATCGGGACGGTGGGTGGGTATCGGTGCGGCGTGACTCCTTCGCTCCCGAGCAGTCGTGCTACGTCGTGCGGGCCGAGCGCGACTACCTCGCCTTCGTCCCACCGCCGCTGCCACCGGCGCTCGACTTCGACCGGTCCCTGGTCGGTCTGCTCTCGGAGGCCGACCGTGCCCTCGGCGAGCTTGCCGGCGCTGGTCGCACGTTGCCCAATCCACGCCTGCTGGCCCGCGCGCTCGTCCGCCGGGAAGCCGTGCTGTCCAGCCGGATCGAGGGAACACAGGCGTCCGTGTCGGATCTGGTCCTGTTCGAGGCGGACCAACCAACCCACGACGACGGCAATGACGTCCGGGAGGTGTTCAACTATGTGACGGCGGTCGAACACGCTCTTGATCCGAACCGTCGGCTCCCGCTGAGCGTGTCGTTGCTCCGGGAAGCGCACGCCATCCTGCTGGGCGGCGTCCGCGGCAACTACGCCACTCCGGGCGATGTTCGGCGAAGCCAGAACTGGATCGGAGCGCCCGGGTGCACCCTCGACACCGCGACCTACGTTCCGCCGCCACCCGAGCGACTGTGGGAGTGCCTGGACGCGTTCGAGAAATACCTGCACGCCGACCACGATCTGCCACCACTGGTCACGATTGCGTGTGCGCACTACCAGTTCGAGGCGATCCACCCGTTCCTCGACGGCAACGGCCGGGTCGGCAGACTTCTCGTCGTCCTGCTGCTGGCCGAATGGGACCTGCTCGATGCCCCCCTACTCGACATCTCGGCGTGGATCGAACCGCGACGCGACGAGTACTACGCCGGCCTGCTGCGGGTCTCGACCCACGGGGACTGGGCCGGCTGGGTGGGTTTCTTCCTCCGCGGTGTCGCCGAACAGGCCCGGGATGCGGTGCGTCGCTCCGTCTCGCTACAGAGCCTGCGCGACGACTACCGCGCCCGGGTCAGCACCGCGCGCTCGTCCGCGCTGTTGGGAGTGCTGGTGGACGCACTGTTCGACGTCCCGGCACTGACCATCAGCCGAGCTCGGGGCATTCTCGCTGTCACGCATCGTTCCGCCAGCCTGACCGTCACGAAGTTGGTGGAGAGCGGAATCCTCACGGAGGTACCGGGCCGCGTCCGCAATCGCCTGTTCGTCGCGAACGGCATCCTCCAGGCGATCGAAGGCGACCCAACCGCACCCCTTCCGTAACACATCCATCACGCCCCGGCGTTGTGATACCTACCTACCACTGGCGCTAGCTTGTGATACCAAACAGCCCTGTAGGTATCACAAGGCCACCTGACACCTGCGCCCGGCCACCTCAGAAGGCGTCGGCGGGGCGGTACACCCCCCAGACCGCGCGCAGAGCGTGACAGACCTCACCGACGGTGGCGCGGGCGCGCAGGGCCTCCTTGAGCGGATAGAGGACGTTGTCCGTCCCCTGCGCGGCGGCTTTGACCGCGTCCAGGCAGCGTGTCACCTCGGCGTTGTCGCGGTCGGCTCGCAGTGTGGCCAGCCGGGCGGCCTGGTCGGCCTCGATCGACGGGTCCACCCGCAACGGCTCGTAGCGGTCCTCCTGCTCGGCCCGGAACCGGTTGACGCCGACCACGGTCCGCGAGCCGTCCTCGATGCCCTTCAGGACCGCGTACGCGGAATTCTCGATCTCGCTCTTCTGGTAGCCCTGCTCGATCGCGGCGACTGCTCCCCCGCGCTTTTCGACCTGTTCCATCAGTTCACGGGCGGCGTGCTCGACCTCGTCGGTCAGCGCCTCGACCGCGTAGGAGCCGGCGAACGGGTCGACGGTGGCGGTGATGTCCGTCTCGTAGGCGAGGACCTGCTGGGTACGCAGCGCCAGCGTCGCGGCCTTGACCGTGGGTAGGGCGATGGCCTCGTCGTAGGAGTTCGTGTGCAGGCTCTGGGTACCGCCCAGCACGGCCGCGAGGCCCTGCACCGCGACCCGGACGAGGTTGACCTCGGGCTGCTGTGCGGTCAGCTGCACGCCGGCGGTCTGGGTGTGGAAGCGCAGCATCATCGATTTGGGGTTGGTCGCACCGAAGGTGTTCTTCATCACGTCCGCCCAGATCCGGCGGGCGGCGCGGAACTTCGCCACCTCCTCCAGCAGGGTCGTGCGGGAGACGAAGAAGAACGACAGCCGCGGTGCGAACTCGTCGACCACGAGCCCGGCATCGATCGCCGCCCGGACGTAGGCGATGCCGTCGGCAAGGGTGAACGCGATCTCCTGGGCGGGGGTCGCCCCGGCCTCAGCCATGTGGTAGCCGGAAATCGAGATCGTGTTCCACTTGGGGATCTCGTTGCGGCAGTAGGCGAAGGTGTCCGAGACCAGCCGCAGTGACGGCGCCGGCGGGTAGATGTAGGTGCCGCGAGCGATGTACTCCTTGAGGACGTCGTTCTGGATCGTCCCGGTGATCTTCGAACCCGGAACGCCCTGTTCCTCGGCGACCAGTTGGTAGAGCAACAGCAGCACGGACGCGGGCGCGTTGATGGTCATCGAGGTGGAGACCTGGTCGAGTGGGATGCCGGCGAAGAGCAGCCGCATGTCCTCGATCGAGTCGATCGCCACGCCGACCTTGCCGACCTCGCCGTGCGCGATCGGCTCGTCGGAGTCGAAGCCCATCTGGGTGGGCAGGTCGAAGGCGACGGAAAGCCCGCCGGTGCCGGCGGCGACGAGCGAGTGGTAACGCTCGTTGGACTCCCGCGCGGTGCCGAAGCCCGCGTACTGCCGCATCGTCCACGGCTTGCCGGTGTACATGGTCGGGTAGACGCCCCGGGTGAACGGATACTCGCCAGGCGCGCCGAGACGCTCCGACAGATCCTCAGGAAGATCGGGTGCACCGTACACAGACTTGATCGGCTGGCCGGACTCCGACAGACGCTCGCTCATGGCCAGATGGTAGGGAAAGCCGGCCCCCGCGTGCGCGCCTCACAGTTGCCACGCGCGTCACCGCCGCCTCCACACTGATCAACACGGCGGCCTGCGCTTGGGCCGGGGCCTGTGCCGGGGCCTGCGCCGGGGCCTGCGGCAGGGAGGGCCAACCCGATAATCCGCATCGCGGATACACAAAACAGATAATCCAGACAATACAACATGCTTTCTTCGCCTTTCGTCGACTGTGCACACATCGGAAGCCCACAACGTCTACCCTTTTCCACGGGAGGCTCCACGGCTCAACAGCTCTTCACCGCCGGTCGAACCAGCGCACCGCCGCGCCGGTTCATATCGCCCGACCGTGAGGGGCATGCCCGGAGCCCGACGGGCGGGTAGGCCAAACGGTGCGCGATCACGGCTCCTTTCGCGCGTCCACAGGCCCGAGTCAGGACGGGAACGGGGCTGACCCATGACCCACAACGCCATGACCCAGTTAACCGTGGAGACGATCAGGGCGGAGCTCGTCGCACTCTCGACCGGACGTGGTCTGAACCTCGAGAAAATAGCCGGTTCACCTCTGGTGAAACTACCGGGAACACCAGGTGAATGGACCGACGGTCAGCGCGCGACGGCATTACAGAGAATCATAACCGAGTGCTGTCACGCGCTATCCCAGGAAAAGCTGCGCACCGGGGCACAGGTCGGTTTCAACATAGACGGTGAAAATCCGGGCGATCCGTCCCTGACCGCCCGTATCGACGCACTCGCCCGCCGGCGGGGCAGGCACGAGCGCACCGTTCGTGAATGGTTCTATCGGGGAACGAGCGAGGTGGCGCTCCTCCTGCAGCAACGGGTCGCGGAGCTGAACATCCGCGACGGCTGGCGAGAATATCTTGAAAACGACGGGATCGGAGATCTTCTGGAAGCCGGGTCGCACCGGTTCTCTCTCGACCGGACCGAGATCCTGGTCCGGCTCTCCGGTCGGTTCCTCACGGAAGTTCTGGTGTTCCGGTCGCTGGTCGCACTCGACGACGGTGTCGATCATTACGTCGCCACGTCCCGTTATCACAGCGACCCCCGGCCCGGCGTGGTCTTCCTGGAACCACTGGCAAACTGCGTGGTCCGCCGGTCCGCATTCACCTCGAACGGGCACCAGGTGTCCGAACTTGAATTCCCGGCGACTCTTCCGCCCGGCCGCCGTATTTCCTTTGCCTACCGGCTGCGGGTGCAGAGCGACCGTGAGATGGTCCCCGTGCTGAGTTATGTGCCGAAAGCACAACAGGACAACCGGTACATACTGCAGGTACAGTTCGATCCGGCGACGACGCCGGATCGGCTGTGGTACTTCGCCGGCGCGCTCGGTCCGGAGACCCGGCTGCATCCGGACAACGAACATCAGTGGCTCCGGCCGAGCGGTCTGGGCTATGTGCGCAAGGGCTTCGTCGAACTTTCCCGCGGCCTTCACTACGGAGTGGCGTGGGACTGGCCACTCTAGCCGGGGCACGTCCCCCGTCCCAGCCGGGCGCTTCCCCCATCTCCCAGGCAAGGTCCCCGGAGAAGCTACAGTCGCCGCATGCGGCCCACCCTCCAGGCATCGGATGCCTCGGTCTCGGCGGCGCGTCTGGCCGAGCTCACCGGGATCGAGCGTCATGACGTTGCCGTGATTCTCGGGTCCGGATGGCTGCCGGCGGCAGACGTGCTGGCCGCGGCAGGTAGGACAGCCGGCGAGACAACCGTTACCGAGCTCGGTGGCTTCGTGCCGCAACGCGCGCCCGGCCACGCCGGGAAAGTTCGTTCCATCACGCTCGGCGGGCGCCACCTGCTGCTCTTCCTCGGCCGGGTCCACGCCTATGAGGATCATGATCTGTCTGTTGTCACCCACAGCGTTCGGACGGCCTGCGCCGCCGGCGCGTCCACGGTGGTACTCACCAATGCCGCGGGCGGGCTCCGGGAGGACTACAGCGTCGGCCAGCCGGTCCTCGTAGCCGATCATCTGAACCTCACCGGGCGCAGCCCGCTGCTCGGTCCGCGGTTCGTCGATCTCACCGACGCCTATGCCCCGCGTCTGCGTGACCTGGCACGCACTGTCGATCCCACCCTCACCGAGGGGGTGTATGCGGGCCTGCCTGGGCCGCATTTCGAAACGCCGGCCGAGATCCGGATGCTGCGGACGCTCGGCGCGGACCTGGTGGGCATGTCAACCATCCACGAGACGATCGTGGCCCGGGCCGAAGGCGCCGACGTGCTCGCCTTGTCTCTGGTGACCAACCTCGCGGCCGGTATGAGCGGCACGCCGCTCGACCACCGTGAGGTGCTGGCCGCCGGTGCCGCCGCCGCCGAGCGGATGGGCTCGCTGCTCGCCGCGGTCGTCACCAGGCTCTGAGCGGGCCCGCCGCGGTGAATGATCGACCCAGCCGACCCGGCCGACACAGTCGACCCGGCCGCCAAAGCCGACCCGGCCGCCATGGTTGAGGCGGATTGCGATCTCGTCGCCCGGGTCCGGGACTGGATCGCGGGTGACCTCGAGCCCGCCGACCGTGCGGAACTCACCCGTGCGCTCGAAGCCGGTGACCTTCCGGCCCTGCGAACCCGATTCTCCGGTGCCCTCCGGTTCGGCACGGCGGGGCTGCGGGGGCCACTTCGCGCCGGTCCCGCCGGGATGAACACCGCGGTCGTCCGACGTACGGCGGCGGGACTCGCGGCGTGGCTGCGCTCGCCGGATCCGGGCCGGGCAGCGCCGCTGGTCGTGGTCGGCGCGGACGCCCGGCACGGCAGTGAGCGGTTCGCGCTCGACAGCGTCCGGGTGCTGGCCGGCGCGGGACTACGGGCCGCCCTGCTGCCGGTGCCGGTACCCACGCCGGTGCTCGCCTTCGCGGTGCGCCAGCTCGGCGCGGACGCCGGGATCATGGTTACCGCCAGCCACAATCCGGCAACCGACAACGGGTACAAGGTCTACCTGGGCGCACCGGCCGGAGACCCGGCAAACGGAGCGCAGATCATCGCTCCGGTCGACACGATGATCGAAGCCGCGATCGACGCCGTCGGACCGGCAGCGTCCATCCCCTTGAGCGATGACTGGACGCGACTCGGTGACGAGATCCGGTCCAGCTACCTCGAGGCGGCGGCAGCGCTGTGGCCCGCGGGCGACACGACGAGCGACGCGATGGACGACACGAGCGTCGCCGCGGACCTCCGGGTGGCCTACACACCGCTGCACGGCGTCGGTGCGGACACGCTGCGTGCGGTGTTCACCCGCGCGGGGTTCGCCCCACCGTTCATGGTCCCCGAGCAGGCGCGACCCGACCCGGACTTCCCGACCGTGGCGTTCCCGAACCCCGAGGAGCCTGGGGCGATGGACCGGGTCCTCGCCCTCGGCCGGGCGGTGGCCGCCGACGTGATCATCGCCAACGACCCGGATGCGGATCGCTGTGCGGTCGCGGTGGGCGATCGCATCCTCACCGGCGATGAGGTCGGGCTCCTCCTTGCCGACGAGGTGCTGCGTACCCGCCCCGGCCCGGTCGCGACGACGGTGGTCAGCTCCCGCGCTCTGGCCACGCTCGCGGCCGCGTATGGCGTGGCGTGCATCGAGACCCTCACCGGCTTCAAGTGGATCATGCGGGCACACCCTGGCCTCGTGTTCGGTTACGAGGAGGCGCTCGGCTACGCGGTAGCGCCCGGCCTCGTCCGCGACAAGGACGGGATCACCGCGGCGCTGGCCATCGCCGGGATCGCCGCGGCGGAGAAGAGCCGTGGTCGCACCCTGCTCGACCGGCTCGACGACCTTGTCCGCCGGTGCGGCCTGCACGCCACGTCTGCGGTGTCGGTCCGCATCACCGATACCGGGCAGCTTTCTTCGATCATGAGGATGCTACGGGCGGAGCCCCCGACCCGCATCGGCGATGCAGCGGTCGTCGACGTGCGTGATCTTACTGCCGGCCCGTCCATCAAAGACACCATCAAGGACAGCAAAGTTGCCGCACTACCAGCTTCCGATGTGCTGATTTTTCGCCTCGCGGATGGCGGACGGGTGGTCGTGCGTCCCAGCGGCACCGAACCAAAGATCAAAATCTACCTGGAAGTAACCATCCCGGTCGATCCCAGCGCGGACGCAACGGCTCTCGCGGCCGCCCGCAGCCAGGCCGATGCCCGCCTGACCACCCTGCGAAGCGCCGTCCTGACGATCCTCGCCCGGTGACCTCCCCGTGCCTCCAGATTGAGAACGCCCGGCGATAGCCCCGCGATGCCGCGTCCCTATTGCCGCACCCTCTGTGGGAACGATGTGAATCTGGTGTTGTGGCAGGAGCATCAGATACACATCGTTAAGAGCGCCCGGCAATAGGCGTCACGTGAGACGCCGGGTGGTGGGCCGACCCTCCCAGCGGTAGGCGATCCGGGCCCTCTGGATCAGACAACGGACAGTGGCGAACGCGGCGGCCAGGTACAGGTACAGGTCGCTGACGTCGGGTCGCGCCCGACATCGCCACTGGCCGCCACGCCGGAACACAACCGATCACGGGCGGTGCCGGTTGGGGCTCACCCGCTGATACGGCATGGCAGGTCTCAAGTCAACACCGCATCCGGCGTTATGGCACCAGCCGTGCGGGGGCTCTCATGTGGGCGGTCGCACGTTGAGGTTCCTGGTGATCTCATCGCTCGATGCGCAGGGAACGCCCATTGCGACCGCTTCCTGGATGTGATGGGGCTGGATGCCGGAGATAACGTCGGAGACAACGAGGACCCGGTAATCGCGTTCGCTGGCGCCGTAGACGGTGGCGCGGGGGCAGTTGGGATAGTTGCAGCCGGCGATGACCACCGTGGTCACGCCAAGGCGACGCAGGTAGCGGTCCAGCGCCGTGCGGTGAAAGGCGCTCCAACGCGGCTTCCACAGCGCCCATTCATGCTCGGCGAGCACCTGCCAGTCGCCGAGCAGCAGACGGCCCGGGTCAAGCGCGGGCGCACCGTCGGGCTGCAGCTCGGGGACTATCTGGGAGCCTGCGGAGCCGGGCCGCACGATCGGCGCCCCGGAAGCGATCAAAGTGCGGCGGGGCAGGTCGACATCGTCGCCGTCGTAGAGTCGGACCACATGGATGATCGGCAGGCGGGCCACCCGATACGCCCGGAGCAGCTGAGTGATCGCTGGGAGCACCTGGGTGGTGCCGGGGACGGGGCAGGCCCCGCCATCGACAAAGTCGACCTGGGTGTCGATCACCAGCAGAGCGGAGCTGGCCATCTGTGGTGCGATGTGCGGGTCGAGCGCACCGGGCCAGGCAGCCATCCGCACCGTCTCCGTTCTCGTGCCATCAGCCGAGTGAACCCGGGCGCCCCATCCTGGCCGCAGGTCGACGACCGCTGCATCGGAACACGCGGGGATTCCCGACGCGGGCGCTGTCCGGACGGCCGGTCTGCCGGCCCGGCCGGGATGCGCCGCTCACGCGGACACCTGCCCCGTTTCGGCCACCCGGACGGCCATATGCTGGAGATCGTCGCGGATGCCGCCGGCCCGCTCCCGGAACAGCGTCAGGTGCACGTAGTTCCACGGCCCGTCCGGCTCGTCGAGCAGCCGGGTGACCGTCGCGACGGCGGCAATCGCGATCTCCAGCTCCCGTTCGATCCCGCGCACGATGCGCTGCTCGTCCACGTCTCGTTCCCCTTCCCTGGTCGGTGGCCTACCTCGTACCGGAACCGAGCGCCGTGATCGGGCGTGGTGGCGGAGCCGGAAACAGACCCCGCAGATACGGGTCGGCGCGATGGCGGAAGGCAGCGTTGCGGGCGCCGATCCGCGCCCGGTGGGAGGCCCAGTGTCCCGGGTCGGCCTGCTGTCCGCGGCGGACATGGTCGATCCCGTCCGCGAGCCGGCCGAGCCGGAAATACATCCGCGCCATGGTGAATTCGACGACCGCGATACCCGCTTGATGCCCGGCCATCCCGGTGGCGACCTCCGGGTAGTAGCGCTCGGCGAGGGAAACAACGCCGCCGGTAGCCCACGCCACCTGGGCGTGATACAGCGCGTTGAGGAACGAGAAGCGATCCACGTACACCCCGGTGGTCCTTGCCGCGGGCAGCCGGTCCGCGGCGTCGAGGGCATAGCCGACGTGCGCTTGGAGTCGTGCTGGTGACCATTCCCGTGCGCCGAGTCGGGCGGCCTGGAACGCGACCGCGACCTGCGCCGGCGTCCGCGCGCGGGTGGGATCGCACTCGACTAACGCGGGCGGGACGGGGCCACGCGACGACCCATACGTATAGATCTTTCCTTCGATACGCAACGCGGTATGCAGAAGGTCGTCTCGGCGGGCAGCATCGTCGATAGCGTCGGCACGCTCGCGGACGATCCGCAGCGCCTGGCAGGCCCGGACGACCGCGCCGAGCCCGAATAACGCGTCCGCTGTGCTGAGCTGGCAGTGGACAGTCAGGGCGTGGGCAGTCGCTCTGACACCAGGATCGCCGCGGCGGGCCAGGTCCTCGAGGCTCGCGTGGGCCGCCGCCAGGTGGTGGGTCACCGCGATGAGCGGCGCCCGGCCGGTCGCGCGTTCGATGCTGGCGGGTGCCGCTTCCAGGATCATCCGTGCGGCGGCCAGCACGGACCGGCCGGGATGGTCCTCAGCCCCGGACAGCATGGCGGCATTCATCGCGGCCCCCGTCAGCAGCGAACGGCGACTGATTGTCGGCACCGGCATGACACCTTTCCTGTGCGGTCACTATTACGCCCTTCTGTCGCTAACCCCTCGGCCCGATATTCATGGCGGGCGCCCCGGGCCGGGGAGCGCCGGGGCGTGCACGAGAGCTCAACCCGGCCCGGGGGCCTGAAGAGGATTCTGCGCGGTCCCGGCCGTGATATGGCAACGGCTGTGTCTCATGAGCCGAGACGGCGAGGACTATCGGCGCGGCCTATGAGCTCGTGTCATGAGCCGGTGTCATGAGCCGGTGTCATGAGCCGGTGTCATGAGCCGGTGTCATGAGCGCGGCTGATAGACGGCGGGTCGCACACCGGGTAAGGAAGCCGGCCGCCGTTCACGGTTACGCAGCGCCAGAAAAATATGCCGCGAGCGGCCCCCTTTCCACGGCTGATCCGGTGGGATTACGCTCAACAACGCTGCGTGCTGGACTGGTTCGCCTCAGTCCTTTCAGGCCGAATGCCCGGGGAGTACCGCCGATGCCTGCCGATCCCGTGCCGCTCCCGTTACCGGACCACGTCTGGGACGAGCCGTCGTTCCTCACCGCGCTCAACGACCGTGACGTCGGCGCGCTGTTCGTGCTGATGAGCCGGTACGGGTGCAGTCAGACGCTTCTCGCGTCTCGCTGTGGCATGAGCCAGGGCGAGGTCAGCCGCATCTGCACGGGCAAGCGCCGGGTGACCGACCTCGAGGTCTTCGTCCGAGTCGCCGACGGCCTGGCCATGCCCGACCGGGCCCGCAGCCGGCTGCTCGGCGGCGGCAGTTCTCCACGGTCGACGAGCCTACTCCGGCCGGTGAGAAGCCATGGCTGGACCGGTAAGCCTATGAGCGTCGCCCGGGTCGACGCGCGGGCTTACTCTGGGGATTGGGTGGGTTCTGTGGATGCGCCCCCGGCGCAGGACAGCTCAGAAAGGCGGATGCTCATGGCCGCTGACGAGACCTTCCAGTTCCTCGTCAACGCGGAACGCGCCGTCCCGTCCCCAGAGGTGATGGACCTCCTACACGCCGAGGTCCGCCGGCTGGTCGCCGCCTATCCCACCCAGGCGACGAACCTCGTCGACCCCCTCATCAGCGCCCAGCGCGTCGCGTTCCGCCTTCTCGACGGGCCGGGCGTGCCCCACCAGTCCCGTGACCTCTACTTCCTCGCGGCAATCACATCCGGACTGCTGGCGCTTGCCGGTGTCGACCTCAGCCAGTTTCAGGCCGCCCGCATGAACGCACGTGCGGCGTACCTGTGCGCGGATCGCGCCGACCATCCTGGCCTGCGGGTGTGGATACGGATCGAGCAGGCCCGCGCCGCCTACTGGTCCGGAGCGCCACGGGAGGCCCTGCGCTATCTGTCCCTCGCCCACGCGGACGCGGAGACGGTGACCGGTTCTATGCCAGTTCAGCTCGCCGTGCAGGAAGCGCGGGCACATGCCGCGCTGGGGGACGTGGCAGAGACAAGGGCCGCGCTCGCCCGCGCCACGGAAACCAGAGAGCATGTGCAGGCTGACGACCTGGACGAAATAGGTGGAGAACTCACCTTTCCCCAGGCGGTCCAGCTCTTCGTCAGCGCCGACGCTCTTACTCTGCTTCCGGACCACGCCGAGGCCGAACGAGCCGCCACTGAAGCGGTACACGCATTTGACACGCCAGATGCAGCAGACGCCAGCTACGGAAGTAAAGCAGGGGCATACATCGACCTTGCCATGGTACGCATTCGCCAGGGCGAAGTCGAAGGCGGTCGCGAAACTCTCGGGCCAGTCCTGGCTATTCCACCGGCGCAACGCAACCACGGAATCCGCACCCTCATACGCCGCGTGCACGGTAGCCTGTCAGACCCTCGCCATGCGGGGTCCGCGGTCGCGCGCGACACGGCAGCCGAAATCGAAACCTTTAGCGCCGTCCCGACCTCAACCCGTCTCCCTGAATGAGCGGATGCAACGAGATCGTCGTAATAGGATCAGTAAAGATCGACGGGTCACGGGATTACCGGTCAGAGATCACCGATCGATGTGAGCGACCGTCGACCTGACCGCGACCGTCAGGGCAGCGTGCCGTGGGGCGTTCCGACAGCCGATGAGGCACTACCAGTCTTGTATCTGACCGAGTACGGCATAGCCCTTCTGCGTGAGGACACTTCGTTCCTCAAACGGCGCCAGCAACGGGCGTATCTCCCTGGCGATCTCGCTCCGAACATCCTCCTCAATCGCGATTCCACCGAGGAAGGCCAGCGTGACAGCCAGTTCTTCGGCGAGATCGACACGATCCGGTTCTCGGCGCTGAAGCATCCGCCGAATCTCCGTCGCCATCGTGAAGAGCCGCGTCGCCTCGTCACGATCACCAGCTTGCTGAACATCGACCCCGAGCCGTTCGTAGGAGACGGACAGGTCGCGTTGGGCCCCGGCGTTGGTCGGGTCGGCCTCAGCCAGCCGCAACCGGATGGTCAGGCTGGCCCGGTAGACCCGATCGGCCTCAGCCAAGTCCCCCACCGCCACCGCCACATCCCCGAGCTTGTCGTGGGAGACGGACAGGTCGCGTTGGGCCCCGGCGTTGGTCGGGTCGGCCTCAGCCAGCCGCAACCGGATGGTCAGGCTGG
>NZ_CAUVXI010000142.1:0-6558 GCF_963555845.1 Protofrankia sp. Cas8
TCGGCGCCGCGACGGCCCTCGGGAGTGCCACGACGGGATTCACGAGCACCCCGGTCTGCCCACTCCCACCGCCAGGCATCGGCGCCGCAGTGCCCGGTGCAGCCCGTGATGGTTCGCAGTCGCGGCGGCCCCGCAGACGCTTCGGCAGCTTCACCTCTCCAAGGGTTGGGGAAGGCATTGAGGACAGCCTGAAGTAGACCTGAGAAGCTACTGAGAGCACCTTCGCGGGCGCCCTCCCATACCGCGTGACAGCCACCCGGGGACGGTGGCCCGATCACTGGCGTGTCGTCACAGTCTGTAAATCAGGCGACCCGACTGCCACAGCGGTCACGACGTTCGCCATCGTGTGACGGGACAGGTCAGCGGGTTGGGCACTCGGGCAGTTGGATGGTCGGACAGGGAGCGGGTTGACGTGCTTCACGCACTTCCCCATGGGTGCCAACATGGTGGACCCCGCGGTCGCCGTTGTCGCCGCCGCCGCATTCACCGTCGCAGTGCCATCACGGCTCGCCGCATCGATCGCCGACCCACTCGCCGACGGCCGGGCCCGTTGACCGTGACCAGAATGGCCACGCTGGGACCTACGCTCCCGGACGCCGTGCCTCAGCCGACTGTTGGTCGCATTTCAGTCTTCACTCAGCTTGTGAGGGGAAGGTTTCTACCATGAGCACGCGGCCCCCCTTCACCTCCCCGGACGGACGTCCTTCGGACTCGCGGGCACCCGACGCCGGTGGCAACGACCGCCAGTCCGGGCCGGATGCCCCGGTCTGGGCGGCGCCGGATGCCGAGCCATACCCACCCACCCACCGGCCCGCGGTGCAGGCACCGGCGGGTCCAGCAGCCCCGGGTGCGGCAGACCCCCGGACGCCCCCCGAGTGGGGCTCAGCCGACGGGTCCGGCCGGACCTGGTGGGGAACGCCCTGGAGCGCACCCAGTACGAGCGGTTCCGACGACACGACGACCGCAGCCGCCTCGGGCGGCCCCGGCTCCGGCTACCCAGGCGGCTTCGGCTACCCAGGCGGCTCCGGCTCCGGGGCGGCGTCGAGCTCAGGGCCGACACCACCGTTCGGGTCGACACCGTTCGGGTCGACACCGTTCGGGCCGACACCGTTCGGGCCGACACCACCGCCGTCCGATCCGTATTACGGCCCCCCGCAGACCGTCGGGCAACCGGCCCCGCCGCCGCGACGCAGGCGGCTCGCCGCCGCCGCGATCGCGCTCGCGCTGGTCTGCGGCGGGGTGGGCGGCGGCGTCGGCGCTCTGGTCGCAGGCGGCAACGACGGGACGACCGTGGTGTCCTCCGCCGGCCTGCAGCGTGGCACCAGCACTGCGGGAACCTCACCAGCCGCATCCGGCACGGTGTCAGCCGCCGCGCAGACCATCCTGCCGAGCGTGGTCACGATTGCCGCCACATCGAGAAACCAGGCGAGCACCGGCTCCGGGGTGATCATTCGTCAGGACGGCTACATTCTGACCAACAACCACGTGGTAACCGACGCCGCACAGGGTGGTTCCCTGAAGGTGACCACGCAGGACGGCAAGGACTTCACCGCAAAGATCGTCGGAACCGATCCGACCTCCGACCTCGCGGTGGTCAAAATTGACGCAACCGGGTTGAAGGCGGCAACCTTCGGCGACTCCGACGCGCTCTCGGTCGGCGAACTGGTGGTCGCGGTCGGCAGCCCGCTCGGACTCAGCGGCACCGTCACGTCAGGGATCGTGAGCGCCATGCATCGGCCGGTGCGCACCGGCGACACCAACGTCCAGGACAGCAACGCCGTCCTGGACGCCATCCAGACCGACGCTCCGATCAACCCCGGCAACTCCGGCGGCCCGCTCGTCAACAGCAAGGGCGAACTGATCGGCATCAACTCGGCCATTGCAACGGTGGGCTCGAGCAGTGGCGGGTTCGGCAGCCAACAGGAACAGCAGGCCGGCAACATCGGTGTCGGGTTCGCGATCCCATCCAACTATGCCCAGACCATCGCCGGTGAACTGATCAGCAAGGGGACCGCGGTACACCCGTATCTCGGTGTGAACGCCTCAACCGCCGGAGCAAGCCAGACCGACCCGAACGGTGACGGAAGCGGCGCCACCATCCAGAATCTGGTCAGCAACGGACCCGCCCAGCAGGCCGGACTTCAGGACGGCGACGTCATCACCAAGCTGGGAGACCGCCGGATCACCAGCGTTGACGGGCTCATCGCGGCAGTCCGGTCCCAGCCGATCGGCAGCAAGGTGACCATCACCTACACCCGCGGCGGCCAGCCACATACCGCGGAGGTCATCCTGACTCAGCAGCCACCGTCCTGATCGCCCACGGCTCCGCGGCAGCCACGACCAAGCCATGATCAAAAAATCGTCGGCCTGACGGGTCCAGCATGTGACAGCAAAGTTTTCCCGACGTTCCCCTCATGGCATGGCCGGAACCCTCTAACGTAGCGAGCGATGCCGGTGTCGCTCCGTCCGCGCCAGGACACCGTCATGACTCATCCCGCCAATGGGGGATACGGGAGAATGCACTGATGACTGGCGGTATCCGCCGTACCAACCCGGAGGGGGCAGCCGCGACCGGTTTACGCCCCAGGCACGCTGTGTCGGCCCCTGCCGACCGGCGCTCGGGCGAGCGGCCTGACGGACCGCGGCCGCGAACCCCCGAGTCGGACATCGACCTCGTCATGCGGATCCGGCGCGGTGAGCGGGATGCTTTCGACGCCGTCTACCAGCACTATGCCGACGACGTCTTCTCGATGTGCCTGCTCATCCTGGGGGAGGCCGAGGTCGCCCAGGCAGCTGCGGGCACGGCGTTCGCCCTGGTGGCCCGAACGCGGCTGGCCACCCTCGGCGATGCCACCCGGCTGCGCTCATGGTTACTGGAGCTGGCCCGCGGCAGCGCTTTGGCGTGGTCCGGCTCGCCCCAGGCCCGCCGTGGCCCGATACAGCACGCGGTGGCGCCCGAGGAGATGCTCGCGAAGGTTCGGATCACTCCGGCGCCCGCACGGCTGCGGGAAGGACTCGTCCGCACCTTCGACCGCGCCGCGACGGCTGCCGACGGCACCACCTCGTCGTCCCGAGCACAGGCACCGGTGCAAGCACAGGCACCGGTGCAAGCTCAGCCATCGGTGCCAGCTCAGCCATCGGTGCCGGACGTATCCGCGGGCACCGCGAGCAGTGGAGCGGGTGACCCCGACGACACGCCGACAGCCATTGTGTTCCCCGCCATCCGTCCCGGTGGAAGCTCCCCCAAGCCGAACGACCGGCGTGTCCGGCCCACGGTAACGGTCGCCGCGTCGCTGCTCCTTGCCGTCGTGGGCATCGCCGCCGCGATCAACTGGCCCACCGCGGCTGAGGTCGGCGTCCCCTACGCCGATGTCGCGCTCGGCCCGGCGACTCCGGGACCAAGACCTCCCGCCACCGACCGGAACCAGACTGTAATGATCATTCCGACGGTCGCCGGTGAGTTCGCCAGGCGGCTGTCCGGCCAGCGGACCGAACCGACCGTGCCTGAGGTCGACGGCGCGAACCAGATGGTTCTGGTGGCCCAGCGATCCACCGCCGAGGCGATCAGGCCGCAGGCCGCACCCGAGCCAGGTCCACCCAATATGATCGGCTCGCTGTCACGAGCGACCGCGACACCGGTGGCAGCGGCACCCACCACACCGGCAGAGCGCTCCGCGACAAACGCACCGCCTTCCGGCGCCGAACCGCCGTCAACGCCACCGGCGACGCCAACACAACCGACGATCCCCTCGGCCACTCCCGACGCAGCCACGTCGGCGACGACCGTGCCGACGTCGGGGACCACCGCCGCCGGCGCGGAGCAGCTCGCGCAACCAGACTCCGTCGTCGGCCTTCAGCCGGTCTGACCAGAGCCTGTCGGCTACCGCACCTGGTAGAACAGGGTGGTCACATACTGATCGAAATCGTTCACGCGCAGCGTCAGCCGCAGCTGCCACGTCCCGGGCAGCGGCACCTGCATCGCCTGGGCGATCGCGTGGCCCGGCGCCACCTGGGTGAGCGACACCGGGAGCGGCCCGACCCCGGCGTCAGGCAGTGACAGCTGCGCCGACGCGTCCGCAAGCGGCGCGACCTTCCCCACGGGGTCGAAGGTGTAGATGTGCAGGGTCTGCGGCCCGTGCCTGGTCGGGCTGATGTCGACCTGGACGGTGAGCGGCCCGGCAAACACCGTGTCGGCGAACGGCGGCACATATGACGTCCGCGCCGGAATGGAGTTGACCAGTACAGCCGTCACCGCGAGTACCACCACGGCCAATCCGGCCTCGAACATCACCCCACGACGCAACCCGGTGACCGCACGCTCGGTGACCACAGGCTCAGTGACCACACGCTCGGTGACCGCAGGCTTAGTGGCTTGGAGCCGCCCCTGGGCACCGGTCGATGACGACCCCGGCGGACGTGCGGCCGCGCCGGCACCCGTGTCCGAGCGGCTCGCAGCCAGGGCCGCGACGACCGGCCGGTAGTGGCGCACGACCCATCTGTGCGCGAGCCAGCCGATTCCGAGCATCAGCACAACGAACCACAGCTTCAGCAGCAGCAGACGGCCGTAGGCGGTGGCGGTCAGCGCCGCCAACCCACCCACCTCCCGCCAGGTCTGATAGACCCCCGTGAGGATGATGACGCCAACTGCCGCCATCGCCGTGCGTGACCAGCGCGGCAGCACCCTGGCGAGTTCGGCGGCGCGGGCAGCGGGCACCCGGGCGTCGGGCACGCGGGCGTCCGGTCGAAGATTCCGATCATCGGCTGGACCGCGCCTGGACGTTGTGCGCAGGAAAACCACCAGCGCTGCCAGGCCGCCCGTCCAGGCGGCCACTCCCAACACGTGCAGGGTCAGGTTCGTGGTCGCCAGCCACGCGTCGTCACCGACACCCGCGTGCCCGGACGCCGCCTGGGTCACGGCGACGACGAGCCCCAGACCACCCAGCTCCGCGACGGCCCGGCGGCCACTGAGCACGATCGCGCGCAGCAGCGGTACCGCGAGCAGCAGCGCGAGGATGCGCAGCAGCACCAGATGTCCGAATCTGGTGTGCAACGTCGTTGACAATGGAGCCCATTGCGTGAGCGCGGACAGCCCCTGACCCGCACCGTAGGGACCCTGCACCAGCAACAGGCCGACAGCGCCGGCGAGCGTCACTCCCCATCCCGTCCACAGCAGCCGGCTCGGACCAGTCCGTTGCAGCCCGGCCGGCCAGAGTGCCACCAGGAAGAAGCCCGCACCGAGCAGGACGGACAGCCCGGCAAACGCCACGAAACGGATGACGCCGGCCAGCATGCTGACGCCGGCCGAACCGCTGTTGGTGGACACGGCCGCCGCGGCGGCGGCGTCCGGGGCCACCCCTACACCGAAGATGAATCCGCCGGCGACCGGATGGCTGTCCGCGGAGATGACGTGCCAACTGACGACATAGGTGCCGCGCGCGAGCCCGGCGGGTAGTCCGACCACGACCTGGTTGCCGGCCTGTCCATGCCGGACGTCACCGGAATCCACCCGTTTGCCGGCCGCGGAGATGACCGTGATCGAACGCGGGTCCGTCGTCACCGACTCGCTGAAGCTGAGCATGACCGCCGACGGCGGGACCGCCAGGGTGGACCCACCGACCGGGTCGCTGCGGTCGAGCACGGCGTGCGCCGACGCCGGACCGGCCGTCGCGACGAGTACCGCGACCATGGCGACAAGCAGGAACCCGACCCGGCGGATGATGCGAACCTCTACCACCGCCCCAGTGTCCCTCGCGCGGTCCCGGATCCCGCTCGCTCCCCCTTCGCTCCCGTCCCGATCCGCCGGAGCGGCACCGTAGGCTTCGCGTCGATGAACGTGACCGATCAGAGCGCCCGGTTATGGCACGGGCCGCCCCGCGCGCTCCTCGTTCTCGGCGCACTGGTCTGCTGGTTGATCATCGGGGCCTCGCCCGCATCGGCGCACTCTGTCAGCGGCGGCGGATCCACCAACCTGCACACGACCCTGACGGGGATGAACCCCGCCGTGGACGGCGTCACCCTCGCTCCCGTGGAGAACGGCAGCAGGGTCAGGCTGACCGTCGGCGGCAACCACACGGTGATCGTCCGGGGATACTCCGGCGAACCGTACCTACGGATCGACCCAACCGGCGTCTGGCGCAACGCGCTGTCATCCGCCACCTATCTCAACGCCAGCCGGTACGGGTCGTCGAGCCTGCCGGCCGGCAGTGACGACACCGCGCCACCCCGCTGGGAGAAGATCGGCGACAGCGGTGCCACCGTCTGGCACGACCACCGAACCCACTGGATGGGGACGCAGGACCCGCCGGTCGTCCTGGCGGCGCCCGACCGTTTCCACGAGATCTACACCTGGATGATCCCGCTGACCGTGGACGGCCGGGCGGTCAGCGTAACCGGCGCCCTCGACTGGGTTCCGGGACCGTCCCCAGCCCCATGGGTCGTTCTCGCGATCGCGCTGGCCGCCGGGGTGGTGGCTCTCGGGCTGCTGCGACGCGCGGGTAGGGCACTGGCCGCGGCAGTGACGACCATCGTCGCGGCGGACGTCACCCACTCGGTACTGAT